>CAYTVR010000053.1:0-34332 GCA_964441245.1 uncultured Saprospiraceae bacterium
AACCCAATATGGGAAAGTGCCTAAAATGAGTTTTACAGGTCATTCCTTAGGTGCTGTATTAGCAGAATTATGTGCTTTAGAAACCAATAATTCTGCGGTTACTTTTGAAAGTCCAGGTACTCGGCCCATGGCTCAATCTTTGTTTGACTTGGACGACCAATCATTAGATCAAGCTTCGATTGTTTGCTATAATGCCGCTCCAAATGCCATCAATACTACAAATCCACATCTAGGAAAAATCATTAGAATTTTTCCGGCACTACCGGAGAAAAAAGAAAAAAAATCATCCGAATCATTGGCTTCAAAAGTCACCGATAGCTATCTCCCTTTTTCTTCTCAACAACATGGAATCGAAACGCTGTTGAAAGAATTTCATCCGACCAATGGTCAACCAAGAGTGTATAGTGAAATGAATCATCACTGGCCAGAAGCAGGAAAAAATGAATTAAAAGGGATGGATTATTATCTTAATTATGGTCATCATCCACATTGGTGGCATCACTTATTGGGGGAAGTCATCGACTCAGATCCTATCGAACAATTATTGGGTGAATCTTTTAATGCGGTTGGCAGTGTGAATCAATCTGGCATGTATATTATTGGCAATGAAGAAAACAATTTTATATATGGTGCGACCAATTTTAGAGATACTTTGCAAGGAGATGATGGTGATGATACTTTATTGGGTTATGGAGGTCCAGATTTATTGATCGGTGGTGCAGGCAATGATATTCTAGAAGGTGGAAAAGGAAACGATCAACTAGTGGGTGGAAAAGGGAATGATCAATATCACTTCAATACTCATTTTGCAGGAAAGGATGTCATTCTGGATACTGATGGAGAAATTTATGTGAACAAATTATTATTAAAAGGTAAAGTCAATAAAAAGCATAAAGTAGCACAGCTTTTATTAGACGATCAAACTTGGAGCTTAAAAATGCTCGATAAAGACCTACACCTATCCATGAATAATCAACACATCATTATCAAAAATTTCAAAAATGGAAAATTTGGAATTTCGATGTAAATTGAAATTATTGAAGAACAAAATACTTTAGTATCTTAGTACTTTATTTTTTGATATCGAAATTTTTATAATGAAAAAATCACCCACGAACAGAAGGTCTTTTATCAAAAATACAGGAATGGCAAGCCTTGGCTTTTTAGGCTTACAAACTTTCTTGGGTACCACCCTCGCCTCTTGTTTACAAAATACACCAAAGCCGGACAATCGTATTTTCAAAAAATATGGCTTTCTCGTCAAGGATAAAAATAAAATTTTAAACCTACCTCCTGGTTTTAGATATAAAATAATTGCCCGACAAGGCACCCCAATGTCTGACGGTTTTATGCATCCCGGCAAACCAGATGGGATGGCTACTTTTGTTGGACAAAATGGTCGAGTCATCTTGGTTAGAAATCATGAACTCAATCCCGGAGGTGATGGACCTTTCGGAAAAAATAAAAAATTAATTTCAAAATTAGATAAAAAGTATTTTTATGATTTTGGAGATAAAGGAACCACTTGTGTAGGTGGAACAACCACTTTAGTTTTCAACGAACAAACGCAAGAGATTGAAAAATCTTACTTAAGCCTCACAGGAACTGTCAGAAATTGTGCAGGTGGCCGTACCCCTTGGAATACTTGGATCACTTGTGAAGAAACAGTTGTCCGAGCCAATTCTGGAGGATATACCAAAAATCACGGTTTCAATTTTGAAGTGCCCGCGACTGAAAAAATTGGCTTGGTAGATCCTATTCCATTAAAAGCCATGGGACGCTTCAACCATGAAGCGGTCTGTGTTGATCCCAAAACTGGAATTGTTTATCAAACAGAAGATCGTGGAGACGGATTGTTCTATCGATTCATTCCTAATACACCCGGTGAATTGGTTAAAGGTGGTAAATTACAATGCTTAGTGGTCAAAGAACAAAAAAGTTTGGACACTCGAAACTGGGGAAAAAATACTTGTCCGATCAATCAAACTATGGAAGTAGAATGGTTGGACTTGGATAATGTTGAAGCGCCAAGTGATACGCTAAGAATGAGAGGTCATCAAGCAGGCGCTGCTCAATTTGCTCGAGGTGAAGGAACTTGGTTTGGCACCAATGAATTGTACTTTGCATGTACCAATGGTGGAGCATCCAAAACAGGTCAAATCTTTCGATATATTCCAAGTCCGTTTGAAGGCACCCCTCAAGAAAAAGATGAAAGTGGTCGACTAGAATTGTATCTAGAACCCAACGATAGTAACTTAATTAATTATTGTGATAATCTAACCATTGCCCCAAATGGTGATCTTTTTCTCTGTGAAGATCGTAGTCATCCTAATATCGTAGGAGTCACTAAACTAGGAGAGTTTTTTAGATTAGCAGAAAATGTTGGTTTTGAATCTGAATTTGCAGGAGGTGTTTTTTCGCCTTCCGGCAAAACTTATTTTGTCAATATTCAACATGCAGGATTGACCGTCGCTATCCAAGGACCGTGGGCTTGATGGAGTTCATAATATAGAATACTGATTGAGGAATATTGAATTTTGATTGCGTGTCGATCATTATTCAATATTCATGGAAACCTCTTGCTAAAATCCAATTAGAATAATCTTATTGCCTATAATAAACCATCCTTTGCTTTCGCAAAACCTTCCTGTATTACGTACTTATCCTGTTATTTCGAAAATGAAATATTTAATCTTCAAAATGAAGAACCTTTTTTATTTTTCCTCGTAAGTCCATATATCCAAAGCATAAGTCTTGTAGTTATTACCATTCCGAATTTACATTCGTCTATTATATTTTTGTTTATACATCTATTCCTTATTTCTTAAATTGTCACTAATGAAACGGCCTCTTCTATTTTTAGTAGCGTTCCCATGGCTACTCCTCTCCCCTGTTTTACACGCACAACAAGTAAACATTGAAGGATATACCTTTGAGAATGATAATCGTGGTTACTTAAAAAAAGTAAATATCATTGTCATGGAATTAACGACACGTAAAATTTACGCAGATACTCTTTCCGATAAGAACGGAAAATTTCATTTACAACTTCCAGCTAATAAAAGTTATCAAATCATCGCTAGCAAAAAACATTTTTTCCAATTAAACGATACCATTTCTACCATAGAGCATCAGAATCTCGAAAAGCAATTTGTAAAAATTGAGATGGAAAGAAAACCTGGATATGTTTTCGATGTTACTTTAGCTGAAGCAAAATTAGAAGGACAAGAGGTCGTGAATTCAGTCCAAGGAGCACGCATAGAAGTCTTTAACAACACCACAAAACAAGAGGAATTAGTACTAAAAAAATATCCTCATCCCAATTTCAAATTTAATTTTGAAAATGGGAATCATTATACCATCATGATTAGAAGACAAGGATATTTTAATAAGCGTATTGAAGCCTATATCAATATTGAAGGTTGTATCCTTTGTTTTGATGGTTTAGGAATTGTCGATCCTGGCGTAACAGATGTTTTGTCTAATGAAAATAATATTGGAACTTTTCTAGCAAATATAGAAATGCAACCTTTGGAAATTGATAAAACATTTACCTTAAATAACATTTATTATGATTACAATAAGTCAGATATTCGACCAGATGCGGCAAAAGAATTAGACCGATTAGTAGGCGTACTAAAGGATAATCCGGGAGTCATTGTAGAATTGGGCTCTCATACCGATGCAAGAGGAAAAGCCAGTTATAATCTTTCGCTTTCGCAAAAAAGAGCTCAATCAGCAGTGGATTACTTGATTGCTTCGGCGGGTATGGCACCAGGGAATTTGAAATCAAAAGGATATGGAGAAAGTCGATTGGTCAATACTTGTAGTGATGCACGTTTTTGTTCTGAAGACTTACATCAACAAAATCGTCGAACCGAACTCAAAGTAATTGGAATAAAAAAAGAAGACCCGCTAGCCAATAAAAGCTTGAAAGAAATATTGACGGAAGAAAGGTTGTTAGAAGAGGTCCTTAATTCAAAAGAGATTAAAATACGTGAATTATAAGTAAGCTGCTCTTCTAATTTTTCACTAATAAAAATGTGCTAAGCTGATTGAATCAACTTAGCACATTTTTATTTATCTTTTGAAATTCTGATTAAGACAAAGACTTGTATTAATTGCCTTTTTTGATTTCTAAAGTAGCTGTTGGTATTTCAGCGCTTTCCAATTTCTTTAAAGCAATTACTTCAATATCATTACTGACTTGAAGAGATAATTGATAAGAACCCGTTTCCAAATCATTTAAGTCAATAGAAACAAAATTAGTCCCGCTAGATACGGGTACTTCTCCTTCTACTTTGATTTTCCCCATTTGCGTCATCACTCTATAATTCAAAGTATCTTCAACTTTACTATTTAAAGCTGCTTGAAATATTCTTTGGGTCATTCCCGCAGAAACATAATCTAAATAAAATTTTGCATCTGGTCCTTTATCACTCAAAACAATCGAGTGCGTATACTCTCCTTTTCCTTCACTATCCACAGGAAGCAAGCGATAAAAAATTCTTAAACTTTTTTCCAAAGAATCAGTGTACTGATAATGTCTTAGCTCTTCAGAGTTTCCTGCTCCTTTTACAATAGCGACTCTTTCAAAAGTAATTCCATCGTAAGATTTTTCCAAAAGGAAAAAATCACAGTCCATTTCTGATGCGGTACTCCAACGTACTTTATTGCCATTTTCAGATTTTTGACCACTCAAAAGAGAAGAATAGACCACTGATGCGCTCATTTGAGGCAACATTGAGCAGCAAAATAGGAAAACAAAAAGAAAATTGAATACAGAATTATTTGAAGAGTAGAGGGTAATCATGAAAATTTATTTTAAAGGTTAATCATTTAGTTTAATAACATATATAAAATTATGCCAAAGTACTTTGTCACAAAGTTCTTTTAGATAGAAATTTTTAATTTGATAAAAAAACTAATACTTTCGTTATATTAGATTAATAAAAGATATAGCTATGTTAACCAAAAATTCCTTTCAGGCACTTTACCTTTGCCTTTTCCTATTGTTTCATAGCGTCCTTGCTTGGTCGCAAGACTGTAGCGATCCCAACACAGGAATATTCATTGACATAGGAGAAAATCTTACCCTTGATTTAGGAGATAGCGCCAAAATTGAACTTTTGGTAGGCACATTGGTACCTGTTGCAAATATCGAATGGTCCCCAAATGAAGTCACTTGTATTGCGCCACCTCCTAATTGTTTCGATGTTATTGTTAAACCATTCGTCAACACCTGCTATTCTGTTACGGTCACCAATACGAATGGCTGCTCAGCAAGCGATGAAGTATGTGTTGTTCTCAACTCCTGTGATTTTATTGTTGCGAATAGCCTAATTGATATTAGCCCTGACAATCCAAGTAATCAGATTAGTTTAAATCTAGATATTGTCCGTACTCAGGTCTTTAGTATTGAATTTCTTCAAAACGCTGATCTCATTTTAGAAACTAGAAAGTTTGGACATCTTGGTCCCAATAACATTAGTGTTGATATTTCATCACTTGATCCTGGAGAATATGAGTTAAAACTCGACCTTTATCCTGATCCGATTTTCTCCTCTTTTACAAAACAATAATACCATGATTTATAAATTATTTCTCATTAGCTTAATTTTTATTTTGGTTATTCCTGCTTGTAAAGATGATGATCAAAGTCCTACAGATTCTTTTAATGAATTGTGTTGTAAAGTACCTCCATTAGAAGAATGTATACAAGGCGCCAAGTTTTTCGTACCAAATGCTTTTACTCCAAATGGAGATGGGTTCAATGACGTTTTTAGAGTATTCGTGGGAGGAGGAATTTTACAAGTCGTTTCATTTAAAATTACGGATCAAGATGGTCAGTTGCTCTTTCAACTTTTCAACTTCAACCCTCAATCTCAATCCGATTCTTGGGATGGTAGAATCAATGGTGAACTGAAAGAAGGACTTTTCAATTATGAAATAATCATCTCCACTATCACAAACGTCACTCAAACATTTACTGGACAAGTTTGCTCTAGAATAAGCTTGCCACTTGTTTGTTTAGAAAACAACAGAGATGACTTTTGCATTTTTGGTAATTTACATGATGGAAATGGAGGAATGAACTATAACATCGACTCTGGAGAAAACTGCCCATAAGTTTATCAATTAAAGAGGTGGTTTGATCTTTGTCTGAAACTTGAAAGAGTGTACTTTAAATCACGTGCATCAATTTTTCTATCTTCCTTTAGAATCATTTATGGTCGAATCAAACAAATTGTAAAAATTATAATACCTATGAAACGAATTATTATTTTAAAACTCATAGTCCTACTCGCAATAGTTGCCAATGCTCAAAATCCTTTTGAGCGATCGATTCTATTGAAAGACGTTTTTCCAAGCTCCACATCAACTAGTTTTGTTGAGATGGTCGATTTAGATGGGGATGGCGACAATGACGTAGTCGCTGCAGCGAGAAGTAATTCTTTGGTGTGGTATGAAAACTTAGATGGCCAAGGAACCTTTGGAAACTTAAATCTAATCTCAGGAAATATTTCCAATATCCATGCTTTAGATTTTGGAGATATCAACGGTGATGATCTGCTGGACATTCTGATCGTATCCTATAATGGCGATGCACTCACTTGGTTTGCTAATCAAGGCAATGGCGTAATTTCTACAACACCTAATTCTATCATTTTCAATCAAGATAATATATCTACAGCAACTATTGTAGACCTTGATTCTGATGGTGATAATGATGTAGTTTTTGGTTTCAGTACGAGTTTCAATTTTATGAAACCATTATCTTGGTGTGAGAATACAGATGGCCTCGGATCATTTTCTGATCGAATGTCATTAACTAATTTTGGACAGCAAACAGGACATTTAGGTATAGGAGACTTTGATGGAAATGGCGCTATGGACGTTTGTGTTGGTGGACATAATGGTGTTCGAGTTTATTATAATGATGGAAATGAATCCTTTGAAATCGAAAATTTAGTGATTACTCCATCTGGTGGATGGCACCTTATTTCTGTTTTAGATTATGATGGTGATGGTGATCTTGATATTGCTTCTGGTATCAATAGTATTGAATGGAATCAAAACAATGGAGGCAGTTTTAGTGCTGCTATGATGCTATATGCTGAATCTACAAGTGCTCTCCAAAATGGAGATTTTGATGGGGATGGGGACTTAGATTTAGCTACCGTATTTTTAGAAAATTCCTCTTTAACTTGGCTTGAAAATCAAGGACCAAATAATCCCGTGGTTATTCATGAGTTTATGGAGGAGTTGATTTTTCCAAGAATGCTTCATGCGGGAGATATTGATTCTGATGGAGATACAGATCTAATTGGGACACCTGGGATTGGACATATTTCTAAATTAATAAATACAGATGGACTAGGCACATTTGAAAGAGCAGACGATATCAATGCTCAATTAGGTTGGCCTTCAGATATGCGTTCCGCTGATATAGATGGAGATGGCGATTTAGATGCCTTGATAACGGATACGGGTGATGACCGACTCGATTGGTATGAAAACGTAAATGGAGATGGCTCTAGAATGCAGCAACATAATATTACCTATCAGTTTGATGGTGCTAGTACCGTGGTTGACTTAGATGTAGATGGGGATGGAGATCTAGATGTCATTGCTTTGGCTGGAAACGATGTCAGACTGCTATGGTTTGAAAACACAGATGGTTTGGGAGATTTTGGAGCTGGAAATGTGATAGCCGAAGATTTAGGATCAGATCATTATTTGGAAGCGAGCGATATGGATGGAGACGGAATAGAAGATATCGTTTTAACTTTAGAATCTGGAAAAAAGATGATGTTATTCAAAAACCTAGGAGGATCTTTTGATGAAGGGACAGAAATTTTTGACCAATCACATAACTTTACAGCAACCTTATTGGTAGATTTAGATAAGGATGGAGATCAAGACATTGTTGCTACTAACAAATCGTTTCCTTATATCTTTTGGGGTGAAAATCTTCTTGGAACAGGTGAGTTTTCTAACTTACGAATTCTCTACACTGAATCTGATGAAATGAATAATATTCACGCCAGTGATGTAGATGGAGATTTAGATATTGACCTTATCTATACAAAAGATGAGGAAGTGAAATGGATGGAGCATTTGGATGGAATTGGTGATTTTGCAGAAGCCATTGAGATTGATAATCTACCATTTCAAAGTGCAGACATTAAATTTTCAGAAGTGAAAGATTTAGACAATGATGGTGACGAGGATATTATATTGGTGAGCAATGATGGATTGTTTTGGTATGAAAACTTAGGCTATAAATCCGGTCGATGGGGTCCAAGAAAATTCATTGATGAAGAGCCATTTATCTATTGTCATACCGCAGATTTTTCTAGTGATGGAGTAAATGATATGCTTGCTTTTAATCTACAAGAAAAGACCTTATATGCTTATAAAAACACCCTAGCTCCGCAAAATTTCATCACAGGATATATCCATCTCGAAGGGATAGATTCTTGTTTTATTCCAGGTAACCCCGTCGAAGGTTTATTGGTTTCTTCAAGTGATGGGGCTAATGTTTACGCTAGTTATACGAATAAGAATGGTCAATTCTTAAACAAAGTTCCATTGGGTAATTATACCACTACCGTTTCCAATTTGCCGACAGGCTTTACCATTGATCCCTCAGCACAAATGTCTTCAATTACAGCAACCAATCGAAAAGATACTTTAGCCTATTGTATTGATGCAAATTCAATGGATCCAATCCAAGATAATCTTTCTGTTCATTTATTTCGCTTAAGCTTAGAAGCCAGACCAGGTTTTGACGTATTCTACCAACTGGTATATCGCAACATGGGCACCACTACCCTTTCTGACTCCATCGTGATGACCTTTGAAAACGAATTAATGGATTACCTGTCTGCAAGTGAGACACCAGATTTAGTAACAGACGGAACCATTAGATGGACCTTTGATGACCTGGCTCCTTTTGAATCTAGAAAAATAAATATTGAGTTTAACATCAAACCTCCTCCAATTGTCAACCTTTCAGAGATCTTTAATTTCAATACTAAAATAGGTCCGATCACTGACGACATACAGCCCGAAAATAATTGCTATGATTATTTTCATTATGTCGTTGGTTCTTATGATCCTAATGACATCACTGTGCTTGAAGGGCCCGAGGTCAGATATGAAGATTACCTGCGGACGGATACTTCTAATTATTTAAATTACATCATACGTTTTCAGAATACAGGAACGGCTTCAGCCATCAACGTACGATTAGCCAATCCCATCGATCAAAATTTAGATTGGACAAGTTTAGAGATCTTATCTTCAAGCCATACCTATCGTGCGGCTATAGAAAATCAGGACACCTTAAACATCTATTATGATGGCATTTATCTTCCTGACAGTACCACTGATCTGGCAGGATCTCAAGGCTATATTATTTATCAAATTAAAATGAAGGAAGGCTTGGATGTTGGAACGACATTTTTAAATGATGCAGCCATTTATTTTGACTTTAACGAACCCATTTATACCAATCAAGTCGCTACAGAATTAATTGAAACTACGACTTCCCTTCATTCTTTAGTGCCAAGCTCCAAGGCAAGTATTTATCCAAATCCTACTTCTCAATGGGCAAATATAAAGCATGAAGAAAAAATTGAATTCTACCAAATTCATAACATTCAAGGTGCTTTAATTCATACAAAATTGAATTCCAACAAAATTGATATGCGACCATTTCAAAAAGGAGTGTATTTGCTTAAATTTAGAAATGCCCTTGGTGAGTTGTATACTTTGAAGTTGATAAAATTATAGTTTTTTATTGGTGGATATTAGATTTTAAAACAACTTCGATGTAAGTAATTCCTAACTATTCCTTGTTCAATAAGTCGACCTAATCACCCTACGATTTTTGTGCATTCGGTAATCTTTTGATTCATTATTCAAATCAATTTGTATGATATTTGAGTGACGGGAAATATTATTCAAACAAGTATTTTTGACTTCCAAGTTTTTAATTTTTTGTGTAATTTCCCCAAAACTTCCTTTTACTTTTAGATGATCTTTTACCATTTTTACTTCCGATATTTCAAAACTAATTTCTTGTGTATTGAATTCGAGGATCAGATTTTTATCTAAATACTTTTGCATAGTTCTGAGATTAACTTCATCGGGCTTTATCTCACTTGATTCGGAAAAATCTGCTAAATCAAAAGTGATAGCCATTTGTATGGTCGTATTAGATTCCGTGATATGAAATACTGCCAATGGCACCTTATGCACGGGAATCCATATCGTACTTTGAAGAAAAGCGAATAATATAAACAACATTTTCATTTTATCTTATTATTTGTTTTTTATAAATACTCGCTCCATCTCTAGTGGCGATTTGTAAAATATATAATCCTGATTCTAATCCTTGAATTTGAATTTCCTTATTGCCAGTTGAGTACCTAATCATTTTACCATCAGTAGAAAAAATCCTTACTGCTATCCTTCCATCTGATGCTGTTTGAATTTTAAAATCACCATTCGAAGGATTTGGACTGACAATTATTTCATTAGCAATCAAATCAAAAGTTGAAGTCGTTAAGCCATCGCAATTTTCATCAATATCGTTTCCTTCTATTTCTTCCGCTAATGGGTTGATATTAGGATTCGTATCATCACAGTCATAATCACTTAAAAATCCATCATTGTCATTATCTATACCCACTAATGGATCATTACCATTATCAAAATCGATACTAACATTTCCTTTCAAACATCTAGGTATTTGTGGAAAGGTAGCCGTTATGACATAGTAATATTCAAAAGTTTCTATTCCGTTTTCAGTAGTAAGTGTCACGGTGTTTTGGATACCATTACATTCATCCAAATCTCCTTTCCCACAAATATATTCGTAATCCCTGGTATATTTTCCAGTGTAAGCTCCGCAAGGTTCGGTGATATTATCTCCAGGTCTTAAACCAGCTTTCAATTGAAAACTCGGCAACATTTTTTTAATATTTCCATCTGGATCTGGCCCAAATCTATATAGAATTGGAAATCCATCTGCGGCCCAACCAATATGTAAAGGTGTGTCTGGCACCTCATCAGTCGTTGACATTCCCGGAATTTCATTTTCAATATAAGAAAACATATTTCCATGATAATGGTATCCCTGACCACCCGTATGAGCCGATGCACAATCCAAACCCACTACCTCAGGACCTGCTCCTTGATTATTGGTTGGTTCCAAAACCCAATCCCAATTGAACTGGCCCGTATTCTGATTTTCAAAAATAAAAGGTGCGGCTGGTGCTGGAGCAAAAATAACTCCATTTTTAGCGACACCAAAATACCTTCTTGGTCTTCCATTATCTCGAACTACATTTGTGATTTCATTCGTAAGCATAGGATTCAAATCTATTCCAAAGTCATGATGCGTTTGAGACGGCATTTGATTCACACTATTATAACAATATTCATGATCCGGAAAATTATTGGTATAGATTCTTCGCTTATCATTTTCAATATATTCATAATAAACACTTGGCTGATCAGGAATTTCACAGCATCCAATATTAGTCGTACTTAAACTGTTATCGGCGGTACAAATATTATCACAATCATCCAAGGTAGTTTCATTTCCATTTTGGATTCCATCATTGCAAGACCAACCCATTCTGATCACTTGTGCTTCTGCTTGCATCGCTTCTAGAAGACTTTGTTCCTCCATTGTTAAATTACCCATCAGGTTGTTATCTTCCAGAAGATCTTCAGATATTTTATAAAATTCTATTAATCCATTTTCATCTTCAATGAGTTTATAATCATGATTTCGAATAGCCCAAGCCAAAACATTTCCATCTTGATAATCCGTATAAATATAAGATCTGTTCAATTCAGTTGCACAGGACAATAATGGTTTTAAACTCATGCTGTTATTGATACCCGCATTCACTTGTTCTCCACTAAGTTCTAAAATAGTTGAATATAAATCAGCTACATGATTGAGATTATCATCTGTTTCGTTCGTTCTAGATACACCTTTTCCCGAAATAAAAAGTGGGACTCTTACGCCTCCTTCATAAAGAGAACCTTTTGAATGATTAGAAGGAAAATTTTGGATAACAGTTCCAGGAGTACCATTATCACCTACAAATATAATGACGGTATTCTCTCTAGTTTCCTCATCCATGCTGTCTAGTAATCTGCCAATTTCATGATCCATAGCTTCTATGGCTGCTAGATATTTTCCCAAATTATTATTCGTGTTTGAAACGGTGTATAGATCACTTGGAGGAACATGAAAAGGTCCATGCGGAGCCGTATGCGCCAACCAAAGAAACCAAGGATTATCTTGATTCGAAATCCAATCAATGGCAGAATTTGTCAAGTCCGTAGTTACATATTCTGTACTTGTCGTCAGCATTCCATTTTCTACTTTATCCCACATATAATAATCCGGAACAGAAGAATTAATCAATCCTTCATAATGATCAATCCCGTGTTGCGTAGGATGATTAAGATCAGTAGGATTAGAAATATGCCATTTTCCTATGACAGCTCCCGCATAGGCTCCATTTGAAGTTTCTGTTATTTTGCTAAATAAAGATTGGTGTTCCAAGTCTAAATTGCCTGGAGGTCTCATCACTCCAGTTTTAATCCCATATTTTCCACTCATGATCGAAGCTCTTGTGGGGGTACATTGGGGAGAAGACCAAGTATTTGTAAAGGTCAGACCTTGCTCTCTTAAGGCATCAAGATGTGGAGTTATTGGCATTCTATCATTCTGTTGATAACCATTACTCACATCTATTCCCAAATCATCCGCAATGATCAATAAGATATTAGGCTTGTTTTTTTGACTAAACAGCGTGAAAGGTGTGATCAATAGAAGGAAAGATGTTAGGTAGTTTATTCTTTTCATATAAAAATTAATTTAATACATAAAGTAAGATAATCTAAAAGCAAAAATTGCTCCCTTTTTAGCAATTCATTATTCTTTTAGATACTTCTTCTTTAAAGACAAATCAATCCTTATAAAACCTACCTTGATATAGACGTTTTTTTATACAAAAAAAATTCTTAATAAAATCGAGAGCTCTTTGATCAAACTAAAAGATCAAAAAGCGTTGGCATATCATTGAGGGTTTGAAAATTGATATCGTATTCTTTCATTCGTTGTATCAAACCTTCATAATCTTTTTCCTTTTTTAACTCAATACCAACGAGTGCTGGGCCATTATCCCGATTGTGTTTTTTGGTGTATTCAAAATGAGTAATGTCATCGTTTTCGCCCAATACATTATTTAAAAATTCGCGTAGTGCTCCGGCCCTTTGAGGGAAACGAATAATAAAATAATGTTTGAGTCCTTCGTATAAAAGAGACCGTTCTTTTATTTCTTCAGTTCTAGTGATATCATTATTTCCGCCACTGACAATGCATACAACATTCTTACCTTTTATTTCTTCTTTATAAAAATCTAAAGCCGCAATCGTTAATGCACCAGCTGGTTCCACAACAATGGCTTCTTCATTATACAATTGTAAAATAGTTGTACAAACTTTTCCTTCAGGAACTAATACTATTTCTGTTAAAGCATCTTTACAAATATTGAAAGTCAACTCTCCTACTTTTTGCACTGCCGCACCATCCACAAAAGGATCTATTTTTTCTAAGTGCACCAATTTTCCTGCTTCGATAGAATTGCGCATTGCAGGTGCTCCCTTGGGTTCGACTCCTATGATTTTGGTATTAGGACTGACTTCTTTAAAATAGGAAACCAAGCCAGAAGCTAAGCCACCGCCACCAATCGCTACAAATAGATAATCAATTTCTTTATCACAATCTTCCAAGATTTCCAGACCAATCGTTGCTTGCCCTTCAATTACTTTTGGATCATTAAAAGGATGTATAAAAACCTTCCCACTTTTTTCAACATCCAACATGGCTTGCTGAGAAGATTTGTCAAAAGTATCTCCAAACAAAACAATTTCTACATTCTCTTTTCCGAATGATTTTACTTTTTTAATTTTTTGTTTGGGAGTGGTCGTTGGCATAAATATTTTGCCATGCACTTTTAATTTTCGACAAGCCAATGCTACCCCTTGCGCATGATTACCTGCACTAGCACAAACAATTCCTTTGGATAAAACCTCTTTTGGAATTTGGCACATTTTATTATAGGCTCCACGAATTTTGTAGGATCGGACAACTTGTAAATCTTCTCTTTTTAATAACAAATTACAATCATAGGTTTCCGATAAATTGAGGTTTTCCATGAGAGGCGTATGTACTGCGACCTTCCTCAAAAGCATTCGAGCCTTAAAAATATTTTCAGCAGTAATCTTTGGAAAAGGTGAGGAATCAATTTTCACGGGATTGGTCATCATTTATATTTTTGATCTGTTCATCAGTGGAGTTTCGAAAAAAAAACAAGGAATGGCCTATTCTATTGAATCGGCTTTCCTTGTTTTCTTTCAAGCATCCCATCCTAATAAGGATTAAGCTTTTACGTTTGACTTAGCATTTTCAGGTCGCAATCCTCGGACCACCTTTCCTGTTTGCCACATTTCTGACTCTCGCAATTCTCTTAATTCTTCTCCTAATTTTTCTCGATAATCAGGTTGGCTATTGCTATCAATAGAGCGTTGAGCTTCTTCACCCGATGCAACACTATCGTATAAGTCTTCAAAAACTGGAGCAACAGCATCTCGGAATTTATTTTTCCAATCTAAAGCTCCACGTTGTGCTGTTGTGGAACAATTAGCGTACATCCAGTCCATTCCATTTTCCGCCACAAGCGGCATCAAACTCTGCGTTAATTCCTCAACTGTTTCGTTGAACGCTTCACTTGGAGAGTGTCCTCGCTTACGCAAAACATTGTACTGTGCTTCAAAAATTCCAGCAATCGCTCCCATCAAAGTGCCTCTTTCTCCAGTCAAATCACTGTATACTTCTTTCTTGAAATTAGTCTCAAATAAGTAACCAGAACCAATTCCGATTCCTAAAGCAACTACCCTTTCAAACGCACGTCCAGTGGCATCTTGAAAAATAGCATAACTAGAATTTAGTCCTCGTCCTGCTACAAACATTCTTCGTAAACTAGTACCGGAACCTTTTGGCGCAACCAAAATT
The DNA here is from genome assembly GCA_964441245.1 of uncultured Saprospiraceae bacterium. Lineage (GTDB taxonomy): Bacteria > Bacteroidota > Bacteroidia > Chitinophagales > Saprospiraceae > JALZUU01. The sequence goes on from CAYTVR010000053.1 coordinate 15,113, forward strand.
ACATCAACATCTGCTGGAGGAATAATTCCTGTTCGCTCCTTGTAAGTAATCCCAAAACCATGTGAAAAGTACAATGCTTTTCCAGCGGTCAAGTGAGGTTTGATGGTTGGCCACAATTCAATTTGTGCTGCATCTGATAACAAGTACTGAACAACAGTACCTCGTTTAACCGCTTCTACGATTGGGAATAAAGTTTCTCCTTCAACAAAACCATCCGCGATAGCTTTGTCCCAAGATTTCGATGGAAATCGCTGACCTACTATTACCTTAAAACCATTGTCTCGAAGATTCAATGCTTGTCCAGGCCCTTGTACGCCATAGCCAATAATTGCGATGGTTTCGTCTTTTAAAATTTCTCTTGCTTTTTCTAATGAAAATTCATCTCTTGTTACGACGTTTTCTTCAACGCCTCCAAAATTCATTTTTGCCATGATTTAATTGTTTATAAAAGTAAATAGAAGGTCTTCAAATTTGTCACTTCCAAAATGGTTTTGATCAAATTAGCTTTCCAGTGATTTTAAATAAGTATTCAACATTTCCATTGGCTTTACAACTGCGACTCGCCCAGATCGAACGAATTCGTATACACCAATTTTTTCTAGTTCTACAAGTAAGGCCTGTGTTTCTTCTTTATGGCCAGTTTTTTCAATAACCGTGTATTCAGGTTCTATTTCTAAAATTCTTGCATTGTGTTTTCGGATCAATTTTTCCAAACTATTTCCATTGGTAAATGCAGCAGTTGGCACCTTATACAAAGCCAATTCTTGATGGATAATTTCCGAGTCATCGTAGTAAAATGCTTTGATAACTTCTACTTGTTTTTCCAATTGAGCAACCACTTTTCTAACTTGTTCTTTACTCACCTTTACCACAATGATAAAACGATGAATATTTTTAATAGAAGACTCAGAGGTCGTCAAACTAACGATATTGATGTGTCGACGAGTGAATACTGAAACCACCCGTGTCATCAGCCCAGTAACATTTTCAGAATAAACTGTAATCGTATAATTTTTCATTAGAACTATTTTTTTCTTCTTTCGAATATATATTTTGAGTGACCAAATAAAAAACAAATTCTCACCTTTGTTACAACTTATTAATTACATATTCCTAAGTTTTCTATTTTAAAATGGTCACGAAATTATTTGAAATATCGATAAAGTTGGTGAGTGATTAGTTTCTTATTCCAAACGAATTTCTGAAACGGAACATCCACTGGCGATCATTGGGAAAATATTTTCTTCTTTTTCTACTTTCACATGTAATAGATACGGACCATCATGTTCTAACATTTCAGAGATCGCTCCTTTTAGTTCACTTGTTTTACTGATTGTTTTTCCGGGTACACCAAAGCCTTCTGATATTTTCACGAAATCAGGATTTTGCAAAGCTACTGAAGAATACCGTTTATCAAAAAACAATTGTTGCCATTGACGAACCATCCCAAGATATTCATTATCTAACAATACAATTTTAACTCCTACATTCCATTGGCTACACATCCCTAATTCTTGAATCGTCATTTGAAAACCTCCATCTCCAATAAAAGCGATAACCTCTCTTTCCGGTTGTGCTAACTTAGCTCCGAAAGCTGCTGGCAATCCAAATCCCATCGTACCTGCGCCACCAGACGAGACCCATTGGTTGGTACTTTTATACTCATAATATCGAGCTGCGATCATTTGATGCTGACCAACATCGGTTGCCACAACTGCTTTTCCTCCTGTTTGATCACTGACTTGTTTGACCACTTGTCCCATTTTCAACATCCCTTTCTTACCTCCTTTCAAATCTCTTTTGATGACTTTTTTCATTTCCATTTTGCGACAAGCTTCAAATTCTGCTAGCCACTTAGGATAGGTCTTTTCTTGTATTAATGGCAATAGTTTTTCTAAAGCCAACTTCGCATCACTTAAAATGCCAACTTCGGTTTTTACATTTTTATCAATCTCAGAAGGATCAATTTCAATATGTATGACTTTTGCTTGTTTAGCATATCTCTTCAGATCTCCAGTCACTCGATCATCGAATCGCATACCTACGGCAATCAAAATATCACATTCATTGGTTTTGATATTGGGGCCATAATTTCCATGCATCCCCAACATTCCCATATGTAAAGGATGATCAGAAGGGATCGATGACAAACCATGAATGGTACAAGCTAAAGGAATTCCACTTTTTTCGATGAAGGTTTTAAAAATATCTTGTGCATTAGCAATTTGAATACCGTGACCAGCTAATAAGAATGGTTTCTTTGCATTATTGATCAAATCAGCTGCCGCTTCCAGGTCTTTCATTTTTGGTTTAGGAAAAGGATGGTAACTGCGAATCTTTGGTTGCTTTTTGTATTTAAAATTAAGTTCTCCAAATTGGGCATCTTTGGTGATATCGATGACTACTGGGCCGGGTCGACCTGAGTTAGCGATATAAAAAGCTTTCGCAAAAACTTCTGGAATCTCAGCGGCTTTTGTGATTTGAAAATTCCATTTTGACACAGAGGTTGTACAACCAATCACATCTGTTTCTTGAAAAGCATCTGATCCTAAAACTTGGCTATATACTTGCCCTGTGATTGCAATTAATGGTGTAGAGTCCATCATCGCATCGCACAAACCAGTGATCAAATTGGTCGCGCCAGGACCAGAAGTCGCCATACATACGCCCGTCTTACGAGTCACTCGACTGTAGCCCTGAGCAGCATGAATCGCTCCTTGTTCATGTCTCGGTAAAATATGTTGTAGTTCATCTTGATAAAAATACAGCTTGTCATACACCGGCATAATCGCTCCACCTGGATAACCAAAAATGGTATCAATTCCTTCTTCCAATAAACATAGGATGACGGCTTCGGCTCCTGTAATTTTTTTCTTCTTTTTACTTTTCAATGCTGTGGCTCCTTTGGCGGACTGGGCTCTCTTTTTCATCTTATTAATTTTTTATTATTCAGTTCAATGGATTTTATTTGGTTATCCCTACCTTCCGTTTCCTTTCAGCGGGATATTCACTGTGTTGCAATTGGTTATTGGTTAATAAAAAACATTTCTTTTTTTATTCATCGGTTACACAACCTTCGGAGGCAGAAGAAACGCATTTGGCGTACTTTCGTAAAATTCCACTTGTAGCTTTGATTGGTGGTGATTGCCATTTGGCTTTTCTTTTGGCAATTTCCTCTTCTGTTAGGTGAGCTTCAATTTTATTTTCGTTGGCATCAATGGTTATTGAATCTCCATCTTCTAACAATCCTATCAATCCGCCAACTTGAGCTTCCGGTGTAATATGTCCTACGACAAAACCATGTGTGCCTCCAGAGAATCGACCATCTGTAATCAAAGCTACTTTTTTTCCTAGGCCTACCCCCATTATAGCTGAAGTTGGCTTCAACATTTCCGGCATACCGGGACCGCCTTTAGGCCCACAGTAACGAATAACAATCACATTACCTGCTTCTATTTCTCCTCCACTGATTCCAGCATTAGCTGCCGCTTCACTATCATAGACTTTGGCAGTTCCTGAGAAAACCAAACCTTCTTTTCCTGTGATCTTGGCGACTGATCCTTCAGCTGCTAAATTACCGTACAAAATTCGTAAATGTCCTGTTGCCTTTATTGGATTGTCAAAAGGTCGGATGACGTCTTGATCATCAGAGAGTCCTTTTATTTCTGCTAAATTTTCTGCTATTGTTTTTCCGGTAACGGTCATACAATCGCCATGTAAATACCCTCCATCCAATAACATTTTTGCGACAGCAGGAACTCCACCAACTTTATGTAAATCCTCCATGACATATTTTCCACTCGGCTTTAAGTCCGCCAAGAAAGGCGTACGATCACTGATCATTTGAAAATCATCGATGCTTAAAGGAACGTTGACAGATTTCGCCATAGCGATCAAATGAAGAACTGCATTGGTAGAGCCACCTAAAACAGTAACCATTGTTAATGCATTTTCAAATGCTTTTCGAGTTAAAATATCGCGTGGTTTGATGTCTTTTTCTAGGAGGAGGCGGATGGTTTTTCCAAGGCGGTCACATTCTTCTTGTTTGTTATCACTAGTGGCAGGGTTACTAGAGTTGTAAGGAAGGCTCATTCCTAACATTTCAATTGCGGAGGCCATGGTATTCGCGGTGTACATGCCTCCACAAGCTCCTGGGCCAGGACAAGCTTTTCGAACTACCGCTCTAAAATCAGCCTCCGTTATCGTTCCTGCAATTTTTTCACCATAAGCTTCAAAGGCAGAAACGATATCTAATTTTTTATCATTGTGACAACCAGGCTGGATGGTTCCGCCATAAACCAAAATGGATGGACGATTCAATCGACCAAGGGCCATCATCGCTCCAGGCATATTTTTATCACATCCAACAACAGCAACAATTGCATCATAATGTTGAGCAGAGGTGACCGTTTCAATGGAATCTGCGATGATATCTCTAGAAGGTAAAGAGAATCGCATGCCGTCTGTTCCCATGGAAATTCCATCACTTACACCAATCGTATGAAAAATTAAACCTATCAAATCTGATTTTTGTACACTGTGCTTAATCGTAGTCGCCAAGCCATTGAGATGCATATTACATGGATTACCTTCCCAACCTGTGCTGACAATTCCAACCTGTGCTTTCTTCAAATCTTCTTCATCTAGACCAATAGCATGAAGCATCGCTTGTGCCGCAGGACGAGAATCATCTTGTGTAATTTCTTTACTAAACTTGTTTAATTCAGACATGAAAACGTTTTAATTTTTTTATAAAAATGCACTTCTTTTTTAGGCGGAGCCTAAAGGTATTTCCCTCTACAACAGCATTGAAATCAATTATTAAAGCAATTACAGTAGTTAAAAGAGGAATTATTCTTTCAATGAATTGATAATCAGCATCTTATTACTTTTATTTTACGAAAGTCAGTCAATAAGTTTCATTATTTTTCTTTAATTTTTCAAAGAAATAACTTCGGTTAAGGCTAAGAAAAAAGCCGCCCTCTGAGGAGAACAGCTTTTCAATATTTTGTATCATTGATTTCTACCATTCTCCATTGCGTCTTGAAATAATAATATTCACGACCACCTCAATAATAATGACAGAAATAATATAATTGACTCGCATAATTTCAATACTCTATTCTTTTTATAAAAAGAAGTTCTTTGAAAACAAAAAGCCATTCTTTCTAGAAGAATGGCTTTTCAATATTTTAAATCAATACCCTTCCTCTACATTAGTTTCTAATGACGATGCTAATAATAGTGACAGGAATAATATTGAATAATTTCATTTTCAGTTTGTTTGTAATGCTAATCAAAGATGTAATTCCTTTTTTAGAATAACAAGTTTTACTTCCTTTTTTTTCAAAAACGCATAAAATTTATTCTAAATTATAAATATCGACTTTACCTTTGCCTCATTACTAAATTTGCTTCGAAAACTAAAATTTCATAAAAACGCTTCAAATTATTTATTGTTTGATTTCACCTGCTTCAGTATTTGATTCTTCACCAGCCTGATTCATTACACTGACTTGATGACTAATCGATTCTTGATGCACAGCATGTAGGTACTTGGTGATAAATTCTTCACTCAAGCCACGTTTTTGACCTTCATCGATGGATTGACTCAAAATTTCGTTCCAACGAGCGCTTTGTAAAATGGAAATATTATTGGCCTTTTTATAAGCACCAATTTTTTGAGATAAAACCATTCGAGCGCCCAATACATTGAGTAACTCTTCATCCAATTCATCAATTTGTTTTCGGATATTATCCATGTTGCCTAAAAAGGTGACATCATTTGTTTTTTCTTCTCTCAATACCAAATTGCCGACTAATTCCTCAAAGACTGCTGGAGTAATTTGTTGTCTAGCATCGCTCCACGCATCATCGGGTGTGATGTGTGTTTCGGTCATGATCCCATCAAAATTCAAATCCATTGCTTGCTGAGCTACTTCTGCTAAGGTATCTCGACGGCCACAAATATGACTGTTATCGCAAATGATCATCAAATCTGGAAATTGTCTTTTCAATTCAATTGGAATCTGCCAACGTGGAATGTTTCTAAATTTAGAATCACCATAAGATGAAAATCCTCGATGAATCGCAGCAATACGAGTAATTCCCGCTTTGTACATCCTTTCGATTGCACCAATCCACAAGCTTAAATCTGGATTTATTGGATTCTTGATCATCACGGGTTTGTCTACGCCTTCCAAGGCATCCGCAATTTCTTGAACGACAAAAGGATTAACGGTACTTCTTGCACCGATCCATAAAACATCAATATCGTGTTTTAATGCTTCATAAACATGTGCCGTGTTGGCCACCTCAGTGGTCACCTTTAAACCGGTTTCGGCTTTGACTTTTTTTAACCATTTCAAACCTACGCGTCCTACTCCTTCAAAAGAGTTAGGGCGAGTACGTGGTTTCCAAATACCGGCGCGATACAAGTCGATTTTTTGAGCCGCTAATTGTCTAGCGGTTTCCATGACTTGTTCTTCCGTTTCTGCACTACATGGTCCTGCAATTACTAGCGGACGTTTTGTAGATTTGTCTAAAATAGGATTGAATATCATCTTCATTTTTCTAATATTTTTCTGATTTGATTCGAATGTTGGATTAATTGAAATATTTTATTAAAATCTTTTTTGATTAGTAAGGTGCGAAAATGTGCCAGCGTATTAATGTGTTCATCTAATACATCTAAAACATTGTCGCGATTCTGTTCAAAAACAGGCGTCCACATATCTGGCGAACTCTTAGCCAATCTTACCGTGGAGCTAAATCCACCACCTGCCAGTTCAAAAATTCGGCTAGTATCTTTTTCTTTTGCCAAAACAGTTAGCGCTAAAGCGAAAGAAGAAATATGTGAAATGTGCGAAATATAAGCTGTATGCACATCGTGTTCTCCAGCATCAAGATATACGATACTCATCGGAATCGATTGATACATTTGCTCTGCTATCTCTAATGCTTCTGCACTACTTTCTTGGGGATTACAAATTACTGTCACTTTATGATCAAATAAATTGGGAATAGCTGCTTCTGGTCCGGAATACTCGGTTCCTGCCATCGGATGCGTTCCAATAAATTGCTTTCGTTTTGGATGTTTGGCAACTGCTTCTAAAATATTGTCTTTTGTAGAACCGACATCCATCACAATTTGATCCTCTACTAAATCCAAAATTTCTGGAAGTAGTTTTACAATTCCACTTACAGGAATCGCTAGAATAATGAGTTTTGATTTTTTAATCGCTTCTGTTAAATCATGGTCCTCATCAATCAATCTCCGTCGATAAGCCTTGTCAATATGATCTTTGTTTTGATCGACTCCGATCACCGTTTTAGCAAATCCATTTTCCTTTAAGGTAATGGCCAAAGAACCACCAATCAATCCGAGTCCGACAATCGTAACTACCATTTTAACTATACGTTTTTTATTAATTTTGCTCGAATCAGATTTATCGCTTCTTCGAATACTTCTATCTTATTACACAATGAAATTCGAATATAATTATTTCCTGCTGTTCCAAAAATGCCTCCTGGAGTGACGAAGACTCCTGTTGTATCTAAAATTATATCTGACCATTCGAATCCATCTTTTTTGTCGTCTTCTATTTTTGCCCAAACGAACATCCCTGTTTGTTCTCTGCTATATCGACAACCGATCAAATCCATTAATTCAAAAACCTTTTGTTGTCGTTTACGATATTTTTCGTTTAAAGTTTGGTACCATGTAGGAGGATTGTTTAGGGCTTCTACTGCTGCCAATTGCAATGGTCGAAACATGCCAGAATCCATATTACTTTTAAACTTCATGATTTCTTTTAGGTAAGTTGCTTTACCTGCTAACATTCCGATTCTCCAACCAGCCATGTTATGTGATTTGCTTAAAGAATTTAATTCTAAAGCGACTTCTTTTGCTCCAGGAATGGACAGAAGACTTAGCGGTTCATCATTTAAAATAAAGCTGTAGGGATTGTCATTCACCAATAATATTTGATTCGTTTTCGCAAATTGTATGAGTTCTGTAAAAAAACTTTTATCGGCTTTTGTTCCTGTAGGCATGTGAGGATAATTGACCCACATTATTTTAACTTTAGATAAATCTTGTCTGGCTAATTGTTCTAAATCGGGTAACCAATTATTGGATTCAGATAATTCATAGGCGATGGTTTTGGCTCCAGCCAAATTCGCAGTTGCACGATAAGCAGGATATCCAGGATTGGGAATTAAAACTTCATCGCCAGGCTCTAAAAAGGTCATCGAAATATGCATGATGCCTTCTTTCGATCCTATCAATGGTAAGACTTCTTCGTTGGCCAGTAGTTCCACTGAAAAATGCTTTTGATACCAATCCGCAAAGGCTTGCCGTAATTCTGGAATTCCGCTATAACTTTGATAAGCATGATTACTTGGATTTTGGCTGGCCTTTTGCAATGCCTCAATTACCGGAGCATGCGGAGGTAAATCCGGACTTCCGATTCCGAGGTTTAGGATTTTTTGACCTGCCGCTCTTCTTTCCGCAATCTCTTTTAACTTTCGTGAAAAATAGTACTCTTTTACCGAGTCAATTCTCTTCGCAGTATTAACGATCATAATAATTTCCTTTTTGGTATTGACCTAAAACTTTTAAGCCAAGTGTGATTTGTCGGATGGCTCCTAAAGTTTGAATCAAATGAGTTTTCTTCGTCATTTCAAAATCAATGAAAAACAAATATTTAAAATCACTACCAATCAAAGGCACTGATTGAATCTTAGTCAGATTCGCTTCATTATCCACCAAAACACCCATCACTTTATACAAACTTCCGACCTCATGTGGTAAAGAAAAACAAATAGAAATTTTATTTTCTCGATCTGAATTTCGAGGTGCATTTCCTTTTTCTAAAGCTAAAAACCGAGTGAAATTCTGTTTATTCGTTTCTATACTTTCCGCTAAAATATCCATCTCATACAAATCCGCTGCTAATGTACTGGCAATAGCTCCAATATTCTCCAAACCTTTATCTCGAATGAGTTTGGCACTAAGGGCCGTATCTAAGGTATCGATTAATTTGATGGATGGATATTGTTTGAAAAATTGGCGGCATTGTGCAATGGCAATTGGATGGGAATGTACTTCTTCTAAGTCTTCTATCTTTTTCCCGGGAAGGGCCATCAAGTTTTGTTTAATTCTAAGAAAAACTTCACCGGCGATATGTAATTTAGAATTATTTAATAGCTGGTAATTATTCAATAAACTTCCTGCTATTGTATTTTCAATGGCCATCATTCCTCCATCTGCATCCTTTCCTTGTTCGACCATTTCGACCAACTGATCAAATGTATCTACCGGAACTATTTCGTGTGGATTTCCATCATGAAAACAATTCACCGCAATTTGGTGAAATGCTCCGGGATAACCTTGGATGGCAATTTTTTTCGAAATCATTTTATTATTTTTTATCTGTCCAAACGTTATTGAGTAATCTTGAAATTCCTTTAAAACAAATTCAATCAAAAAAAAAGAGCCCTGCAAACAGGACTCTTTTTTAATCATTTATTATGATAACAAATTAAGACCTGTTTTTACGATGTACGTAAAAAAAGAAGCTAAAATAAAAGTAAAAATAACGATTACTCGTTGTCATAATTTGATTGGTTAGTTTGGAAGTAAATTAAAATCCTAGCTCTTTTAATCTTCTGACGTAAAACAAAAAAGGAGCTCTAATAGAACTCCTTCACTATATTTTGATTTCAATAATATTCTAGAGTTCTTTTAATGTCAAGCACTAAAATAACAGAAATAAAAAAAAGAATAGGTATTGAAATTTTTACTCATTGTAATTTGCTTATATATTTTGTAAGCGTTTCATTTTACAAAAGTAAATCTATGTTTTTATTATTTTAGACGCAAGTATATTTCTTTTTTTTTATAAAAAAAATAGTTTTTATATGGTTTTCGCTATAAAAGGGCCTTTGAATTATCATTTTCCTATTTAAAGAATCAAAATTTTGAAATATTTATTAGGTATATTTTACTTACTAGAACCGCTAATATCGTATTTTTGCCACCAATTTTCGTGACTTGGTCACACTTGGAATTAATATTGATATTATTTCTCGAACTATTTTGACTTTAGACATTTAATATTTGTTTTTGAACTTATTTTTGTAAAAAAGATCAACTAGAATTGATCAGCTTATAAATCATCATCATGCCTGATATTTCACAAAGAGGCTCACAAGCACTTAACTCTCCGATCCGTCATTTAGCTCCATTTGCCCAAAAGGCAGAAGCGGAAGGGAAAAAAGTATATTATCTCAATATCGGTCAACCAGATATTCCTACGCCAGTAGAAGCATTGGAAGTTGTCAAAAATACGACTCCTTCTATTTTAAAATATAGTCCTTCTGCTGGAAATGAATCTTATCGACGAAAGCTGGTCCATTATTTTAAGCGATTTGATGTGGAGGTAAATTACTCTGATATCTTGGTCACTACTGGAGCATCAGAAGCGATCTCTTTAGCCTTGACTGCTTGCTTGGATCATGGTGATGAAATCATTTTACCAGAACCTTTTTATGCCAACTATCTAGGTTTTGCACATGCCGCAGGCATTAATATCAAAGCCATTACTTCTAGCATTGAAACTGGTTTTGCACTTCCAAGGATTGAAGCATTTGAAAAATTAATTGGACCAAAAACAAAGGCTATATTTTTATGTAATCCAAATAATCCAACTGGAGGAATTTATAGCAGAGATGATTTACATCAACTAGCAGTCTTGATTAAAAAACACAATTTATTTCTTATTGTAGATGAGGTCTACCGAGAATTTTGTTATGATGATATTTCTTTTTATTCTGTATTGCGAATGAATGAGATTGCTCAACATACGGTGGTTATTGATTCTATTTCAAAAAGATTTAGCTCTTGTGGTGCGAGGATTGGGACTTTGGTTTCCAAAAACGAAGCGGTCATTTCTACGATTTTAAAATATGCGCAACTCAGATTGAGTCCGCCAAGTATGGGAATGATCTTAGGGGAAGCTACTCTGGATTTGAGTCCTGAATATATGGAAGAAATTAAAGCCGAGTACGATCAACGAAGACAAATCTTGATTCAACTTTTAAAAGCGATTCCTCATGTTACGTGTTATATGCCAACTGGAGCTTTTTATGCTTTTGTAGAACTTCCTATTGATGATTGCAATCGATTTTGCAAATGGTTATTGGAAGAATTTAATTATCAAAATCAAACTTTGATGTTATCACCGGGAACTGGGTTTTATGCTACAAAAGGCCTTGGTGAAAAAGAAGTTCGTATCGCTTATATTTTAAATAAAAACGATTTAGCGAAAGCTATGGAATGCTTGAAACATGCGCTTGAAATTTATCCGGGTAGAAGGGTACCAAACGTAGCAAATTTACATGTAGAAGATATCTAACAAAATGGTTCTTAGATAAAAACTAAAATCCTTTTGTAAAATAAGTAGGAGTACTTTGTCAAGTTAACGATTGTAATCTTTCCATTTCAAAGTAAAGCTTCTCCAGCTTTAAAATTAGTTTTAAAATATTTTGATAGACCATTACAATACTGAAAAGAGCAAGTAGATCTTGTAGATTTCTTAGATCGGACTGATTTCCTTCCTATTTTTTTTGTCCCTTTCATTTTTAGCACATTTCTATTCATCGAAATATCTCCCATCTTTTTTTGATTAAGACTTCTTAATTTTGAAGTTGTTTTCCTATTTTTAGATTTTTTCGATTAAAATAATGTGTATGAACCTTAATAAACTTATTCTTGGCATCTGTTGCCTATTGTATCTTATCCCAGGGAATAGTCAAGATAGAATTCAAAAAGTAGAACCTCCCAATTGGTGGACAGGCATGCAAAATCCTGAGTTACAATTGATGATTTATGGGGAACAAGTCGCCAATTTATCACCGAAAATTCAAAAAGAAGGTGTCTATATTCAAGAGATCACTCGTGTTGAAAATCCTAATTATTTATTTCTCACTTTAAATATGGAATCGAATGTTGCTCCTGGTAACATGGTCATTGAGTTTAGAGAAAAGGATGAAATAATTCAGTCGGTAAATTATCAGATTTCAGCGCGAACTTCTGATGGCGCAGCTAAAAAGGGATTTGACAACAGTGATGTTTTATACTTGATAACTCCTGATCGATTTGCGAATGGAAGTGTCGCCAATGATCAAATTGATGGTTTACGTGAAGGTGTCGGAAGAGATAATAAAGGAGGAAGACATGGCGGTGACATTGAAGGTATTCGACAACATTTAGATTATATTGCGGATCTAGGTTTTACTTCTATTTGGCTGAATCCATTGTTGGAAAATGATATGAAAGAATATTCTTATCATGGATATTCCACTACTGATTTTTATAAAGTTGACCCCCGTTTTGGCAGCAATGAATCTTATCGACAGTTGAGTCAGGAAGCCAAGCAAAAAGGCTTAAAATTGATCATGGATATGATTGTCAATCATTGTGGATTGGAACATTGGTGGATGAAAGATCTACCTTCTAAAAATTGGATCAACACTTGGTCAAAGTATACCGAAACCAATCATCGAAAATCATTACTACAGGATCCTTACGCAGCTAAAATCGATCACCAACAATTTACTGACGGATGGTTTGTCCCTACCATGCCGGATCTCAATCAACGGAATAAATTACTAGGTAATTATTTAATTCAAAACAGTATTTGGTGGATTGAATATTTGGATCTTGCCGGAATTAGAATGGATACTTACCCTTATCCTGACATGAATTTCATGACCGAATGGACCGAACGAGTAATGGAAGAATATCCTAATTTCAATGTGGTTGGTGAGGAATGGTATGAAGATCCAGCTATTGTTGCCTATTGGCAAAAAGGAAAAGAAAATCCAAATGGTTATACTTCTGAATTGACCAGCTTAATGGACTTTCCAGTTCAAATGGCCATGTCGAAAGCCTTGAATGAAAAAGAAGATTGGAAAACGGGCTGGATTACTTTATATGAAATGTTGGCTCAAGATTTTATGTATGCTGACGCTTCTCAATTAGTTATCTTTCCAGACAATCATGACATGAGTCGAATTTTCACGCAAGTGAAAGAAAACTATGCCCTATTTCAAATGGCATTGACTTTTGTGGCTACGACAAGAGGAGTTCCTCAATTATATTATGGAACAGAAATTTTAATGGAAAATCCAGGCACTACAGATCATGGCATTATCCGATCAGATTTCCCAGGAGGTTGGCCAAAAGATAGCATTAACGGTTTTACCAATCAAGGATTATCTAAAGAACAAATAGAGGCTAAAAAATTTGTTACTACCTTGCTCAATTGGAGAAAAAAGGCTTCTGCTGTTCATCATGGTCAGCTGATTCATTTCATTCCTAAGGATGGTGTCTATGTTTATTTCCGCACAGATGATCAACAAAAGATCATGGTTATTTTAAATAAAAATGAAACGACATATGATTTAAAACTAGATCGTTTTACAGAAGTACTTCATGGACACCAAAAGGCAAAAGATATTTTGAGTAATCAAATGCTTACTTTAAAAAACCAGATGAATCTACCACCAATGAGTGTTCATATTCTTGAATTAGAATGAGATGAAAATTGATTCTAGGTAATGACTAATATGAATTACACTGAAGTTGTTCAATATTTTCGAGATTTCTCTCTTGATAATTTTGAATACCAAAATGATTAATTTTTGAATAGTCCTCAACTTGAGAATATCTAGATTCAGGGCTACTTAAAATTTCTTTTTAAAATGATCATAAATCTTTCACTAAGTCCATTAAGTATGCTTAATTAGCTAGCTTTCGCAAAACAAAAATCCGTGAAATCACCAATCTTACTTTTCTTTTTCCTCTGCATCATTTCCTCAGTCATCGCACAAAATGACGAAGCCACTCCGACTGATTTTGGTTTTGAAATGCAAGCCTACCCTACTGGCTTAATTCCAGGAATTTATTTTGAAAAAACTTTGGGGGAACGCCATGCCATTCACTTGCGATTGGGTTATAATTGGATTCGGCATCGGGACTTAGGTGTACACGAAGATGAGCGAGGAGATGGATGGGGTTTTACCTTAGGTTATAAAAGATATTTCAATCAAAATTTTACGGGATTCTTCTCCACTGCTAAAGTCGATATTTGGTCGAACAACTTAGATTGGAAAGACAATATAGATACGCCAATTGAAATAAGAGGAAATACAAGTATCACCGTACTACAACCTACCTTGGAAATTGGTTATCTTTTTCTACTATCAAAAAATAACCTCACTATATCACCAACTGTTGCGTTTGGTTATGAAGTCAATGTAAAAACAAAAGGAGAACCTGTTGGTGAAGGAGCTATTTTATTACTCGGCATTCAACTAGGTAAACGATTTTAAATAGAATTCTTTTGAAGCCAATCTAATAGATCTGAGTTCTGATGTTTACTTTTTAAAAGTAGCCAATGAAAATGGTCATCAAGTCATTCAATCATTTGAAAAGAACTAAATTTCAATTTTAAAAAATCCCTCTAACCTTTCTTAAAGGTTAGAAGGATTTTTTTGTAAAAACTAAACGTAGTTTTTTTTAACAACTAAATTATTTCAGGATTTTGTTTTCTTAGGCTCGCGACATCAGTGAGTCTGTTTTTCCTTCCAGTATAGATTCTCCCATCAAAAAAGTGTCCACTGCTTTAGCAGCTTCTCTTCCTTCTGAGATCGCCCAAACCACCAAAGATTGTCCTCGCCTCATATCTCCTGCGACAAATACTTTATCAACATTAGTTTGGTATTTTTCATCCCGAACATTGCCTCGATCATCTATTTCAATGCCCATCTGTTCTAATAATCCTTCGAATTGAGGATGTAAGTATCCAATGGCCAACAAAGCCAAATCACATGGAATTTCTCTTTCAGTATTTGGAACTTCAGTTAATTGAGGACGGCCTCCATCTTCCGGAGTTTTCCATTCTATATCTACCAGTTGTACGGCCCGTAATTGGCCTTTGTCATTTCCTAAAAAAGCTTTGGTTAAAATCGCCCATTTCCGTTCGCAACCTTCTTCATGAGAAGACGAAGTTCTGAGCTGCATAGGCCAAAGTGGCCAAGGTGTTTTTTCAGATCGACTCAAAGGTGGTTTTCCCATCAGTTCAATTTGTTTGACCGAAGTCGCTCCTTGTCGATTGGATGTCCCGACACAATCAGAGCCAGTATCTCCCCCTCCAATGACTAAAACATTTTTGTCTACAGCCACCAATTGGTTTTCTAATTCCTCTCCTGCCACACTTCTATTACTGGGTTCTAAAAAATTCATAGCAAAATGAACCCCCTCCAATTCACGTCCAGGTATTTTTAAATCCCTAGGCACTGTTGAACCTCCACACAGTACGATTGCATCAAAACCTTCTAACAATTCATTTGCTTTTACATCTATCCCAACATTGGTGTTTGTTTTGAAGCGAATACCTTCAGATTTCATCAACTCTATTCGGCGATCTAAAACCCATTTTTCTAATTTAAAATCAGGGATTCCATATCTCAATAATCCACCAACTTTATCGTTTCGTTCAAAAACAGTAACCAAATGTCCAATCTTATTTAGTTGTACCGCAGTGGCCATTCCAGCGGGTCCTGAACCAATTACTGCTACCTTTTTTCCGGTTCTAAGGGTCGGTAATTTAGGTCGCATCAAACCCATTTCAAAAGCCGTTTCCACAATTGTTTTTTCAATGTGTTCTATGGCTACTGGAGATTCATTGATACCCAAAACACAGGAAGCTTCACATGGTGCAGGACAAATTCGACCCGTAAATTCTGGAAAGTTATTGGTGCTGCTTAATATTTCAAATGCTTCTTTCCATTCTCCCAATTGTACTGCTTCATTGAACTCAGGAATTACATTTCCTAAAGGACAACCACTGTGACAAAAAGGGACACCACAATCCATACATCGAGTCGCTTGAGTTTGCGTTTTTTCCTTTGGAAACTCTGTATAAATCTCCTTGTAATCCTTTATCCTCTCTTCAGGATTTCGGGATTCGGGTAACTCTCTATCGTATTTTAAAAATCCTTTCGAATCTACCATCTCTTATTTTTTTACGTTTAAAAAAAACGGGGAATCTGTTTTATTTAGCCACTCTTGCCGTTACTTTTACAGAAGTATTTTCGGCTTTCTTTAATTCTTCTTCCGCTTTCCGTTTTAATATTTTCTTATATTCTACTGGGATTACTTTCTTAAAATGTTTTTGTTTTTCTTCCCAGTTACTCAATATTTTCAATGCCTTTCTTCCTCCGGTATACTGTAAATGTTTTCGTAGTAATCCACGCAACATGAGCACATCATTAGCATCGAGTGGATCTATATCCACCATTTCTTGATTACAATTGATATCAAACTTATCTTTAGGATCATAAATAAAAGCCATGCCCCCACTCATCCCTGCTGCAAAGTTTTTACCCGTAGGTCCTAAGACGACGACTACTCCACCAGTCATGTATTCACAACCATGATCTCCGATACCTTCAATCACCGCTTTTGCTCCTGAATTTCTAACAGCAAATCGTTCACCAGCTCTTCCTCTAATAAAAGCTTCTCCCGATGTAGCACCATAAAAAGCAACATTTCCAATAATGATATTTTTGCTTGGATTGAATGTAGCCTTACGATCAGGAATGACTATCAATTTAGCTCCAGAAAGACCTTTTCCGAAATAATCATTCGCCTCTCCTTCTAATAAAAACTGAATTCCTTTTGCCGCAAAGGCACCAAAACTTTGACCTGCCGAACCAATAAAACGATATTGAATAGTATCTTCTGGCAAACCTTCTCCTTTATATTTTTTGGATATTTCATTCGATAAAATGGCACCAACTGCCCGGTCCGTATTTTTTATTTTAAAAATAGAACGTACTCCTTTTCCATGCTCCAAAGCACATTTAGCATAATTCACTAATTTCCAATCAATGACATTTTCTAAGCCGTGATCTTGCTCTACTTGTTTATATTGACCCACACTTTTCTCCGCAGGTTCTTTATAGAGAATTGGACTTAAGTCTAACTGTTTATATTTCCAATGTTGAATCCCTTTTTTGAGTTTCAACATTTCTACTCGGCCAACCATTTCATTAACCGTTCTAAAACCAAGTGAAGCCATAATCTCCCGAAGATCTTCAGCTAGATAAGTGAAGAAATTAATTAGGTGTTCTGGCTTAGCCGTAAATTTTTTCCGTAAATCAGGATTTTGAGTAGCAATACCTACGGGACAAGTATTCATATGACATTTACGCATCATGATGCATCCTTCGACGACCAATGCTGCGGTAGCAATTCCCCATTCTTCTGCACCTAGCAAAGTAGCAATGGCTAAATCTCGACCTGTTCTAATTTGTCCATCTGTTTGTAAGGTAACTCGATCACGCAATTTATTTTTAACCAAAGTTTGATGAGATTCGGCTAAACCTAACTCCCAAGGAAGTCCAGCATGTCGAATGGAACTCAATGGAGAAGCTCCAGTTCCACCATCATGTCCCGAAATTAAAATAGCATCCGCATGTGCTTTGGCAACTCCAGAGGCAATGATACCTACCCCCGCTTTTGAAACTAATTTCACATTTATTCTAGCTGCACGATTGGCATTTTTTAAATCAAAAATCAACTGTGATAAATCTTCTATAGAATAAATATCATGATGTGGTGGTGGTGAAATCAAACCAACACCTGGTGTAGAATTTCGAACTCTTCCAATCCAATCATTGACCTTGTGGCCGGGTAATTGTCCCCCTTCTCCTGGCTTCGCACCTTGAGCCATTTTAATTTGCAATTCATTTGCATTACTTAGGTAATAACTGGTTACTCCAAATCGACCAGAGGCTACTTGTTTGGTGGCAGAACGTTCCCAATCTCCATTGGCTTTCTTTTCAAAACGCGACTCATCCTCCCCACCTTCTCCACTGTTACTTCGTCCACCAACTCTATTCATTGCAATCGCCAAGGTCGTATGTGCTTCATGAGAAATTGAACCAAATGACATCGCTCCAGTGGCAAATCTTTTTAAAATATTTTCAACAGGCTCTACCTCTTCCAAAGGAATAGCTTCCCCTTTTCTAAAAGTCAACAAACCTCTAAGCGTACAAGCCTGCTCAAGCTGATCATTGATTAAATCTGCATATTTTTTATAAATATTATAATCCCCAAAACGCGTTGCATGTTGTAGCAAATGAATCGTTTGCGGATTGAACAAATGAAATTCACCTTTTTGTTTCCACTGAAATACACCACCTGTATCCAATGATTTTTTAGATACCGATTGATCTGGATAAGCAATCTGATGACGGATCAACACTTCTTCAGCAATTCCATCAAAACCTAAACCTTCAATTCGAGAAACGGTTCCTTTAAAACATTTTTTCACCACTTCTTTATTGATTCCTAAAGCCTCAAAAATCTGTGCTCCTTGATAAGATTGTATCGTTGAAATCCCCGTTTTGGACATTATCTTCAACAAACCTTTACCAATAGCTTTGATATAAATTTGAATTAATTTTTCCAGGCTTTGTTCTTCTTCAAAGAATTTTTTCTTTTGTAAATCTGCAATCGTGGAATAAACCAAATAAGGATTTATCGCATCCGCACCATAACCAATCAGCGTCGCAAAATGATGTGTTTCTCTGGCTTCTCCTGTTTCCACAATCAAAGAAGTCGTATTTCTTAATCCTGTTTTTATCAGATGATGATGAACGGCACCTACTGCGAGTAAAGCTGGTATGGGGGCAATATGCGTTCCTGCATTTCGATCAGAAAGGATGAGTAAATTAACTCCGTTTCTAGCTAAATCTTCAGCTGAGGCACAGATGGAATCAATTGCTGCATGAAGTCGCCCTTTCTGTCCATCAGCTTTAAAAAAGATATCAATGATTCCTGATTTATAGAATGGATGGTGAATGTGTTTTATTTTACTAAAATCTTCATTCGTCAAGATCGGTTGATCTAAATGAATAGATCGAGCATGTTCCGGGTTCGTTTCCATGATATTTCCTTTCGGGCCTAAGCCTACAAAAAGGGACATGATGGAGCGTTCCCGAATCGGATCAATTGGTGGATTCGTAACTTGCGCAAATAATTGTTTGAAATAATTGGACAAATGCTGGGTACGATGAGAAAGCACCGCTAAAGGTGTATCTGCTCCCATCGAACCAATAGGATCTTTTCCACCTCGCACCAT
>CAYTVR010000054.1:0-6399 GCA_964441245.1 uncultured Saprospiraceae bacterium
TTTCGCAATGTGGTTAGGTGAGCGTATTACAGACAAAGGAATTGGAAATGGTATTTCTCTTTTGATCATGATTGGAATCATCGCAACCTTACCAGGTGCTTTAGCTTTTGAATTCAGTAACAACTTCGGTTTAATGTTTATCGTAGAAATGGCTGCTTTATTTGCAGTTGTCATGGCCACCGTTATGATTGTTCAAGCTGTTCGAAGAATTCCGATACAGTTTGCTAAGAGAATGGTTGGACGTGGAGCGAATGCGATGCCAGCGTCTGGTAATAGAGATTATATTCCAATTAAGGTGAATGCATCAGGAGTAATGCCAATTATCTTTGCTCAAGCTTTGATGTTCTTACCAGCAACTGTCGCACAGTATTTTGCATCTAACAATAGCTCTTTAGCTAACTCGAGTTGGTTGATGGCCTTAAATGATTTTACATCTCCTTTATATAATGTGATTTACTTTATTTTGATCGTAGTATTTACTTATATCTATACGGCCTTAATGGTAAATCCACAGCAATATTCAGAATATCTTAAACGTCAGAATGCTTTTATTCCAGGTATAAAACCAGGAAAAAGTACAGCAGACTTTATTGATACCGTAACGACTCGTATTACTTTACCGGGATCTATTTTCCTTGGTATTATTGCGATCTTACCAGCTTTTGCTGCTGCTTTTGGAGTAAATACTCAGTTTGCTTTCTTCTTTGGAGGAACTTCTTTATTGATCCTTGTAGCAGTAGTATTGGATACTTTACAACAAATTGAAAGTCATCTATTGATGCGTAAGTATGATGGACTGGTTAAATCAGGAAGATTGAAGAGTAGAGGTGGTGTACAAGGTATTGGAGCTAGTATGTAGACATTCTTAATGTTTAAAATAAATTGACCTAATTTTAAAAGAGTATTCGTAACGTTCAAATACTCTTTTAAAATTAAGGTTTTCTTTTTTTTGCAAATCTTACACTTTAAATGGTATTTTATAAAACAGACGAGGAGATAGAGTTGATAAGAAAAAGTTGTTTACTTGTCTGTAAAGCCTTATCCCATGTCGCGAGTGTCATCCGACCAGGAATTAGCGGAGCAGAAATTGATAAAGAGGCAGAGCAGTTGATTCGAGACAACGGAGCGGTTCCTGGATTTAAAGGATATCGGGGTTTTCCTTCCACACTATGTATATCTGTAAATGAATGCGTTGTTCATGGTATTCCTTCCAAAACAGAATTTAAAGATAAAGATATTGTTTCAGTTGATTGCGGTACTTTCATGAATGGTTTTTATGGAGATGCAGCCTATACTTTTGCTTTAGGTGATGTGGATGAAGCAGTAATGGATTTGCTGAGAATTACAAATGAATCTTTATATCGAGGTATTGAACAAGCTGTTCATGGAAAACGATTAGGAGATATTGGCTATGCCATTCAAAATTTTTGTGAAAAAGAACATTCCTATGGAGTGGTTAGAGAATTGGTAGGACATGGAATAGGACGAGAGCTACATGAATCTCCTGAAGTGCCTAATTATGGTAAAAGAGGGAAGGGACAAATGCTTAAAGAAGGTTTAGTGATCGCAATTGAGCCAATGGTCAACTTAGGTAGAAAAGAAGTGAAACAATCAGATGATGGATGGACCATCATTACGCGAGATATTCAACCATCTGCTCATTTTGAACACACTGTAGCAGTTCGTAAAGGAAAAGCAGATATTCTTTCCAATCACGATATGATAATTGAGGCGCTAGAAAAGAATTCGGAAGTAAAAAAATTGCAGGTTAAAAAGCCTGAAAACTTAGAAAGCCAATAGGAAAATATAGAGAACGGTGCAGGATAAAAGAAGAATTAATGATTTTAAGTCCTTTAAAGAGGAAATTTAATTAAAATTTAGTATCTTTGCACACCGAAATTCAAATTTTATGGCTAAACAGGAATTAATTAAACAAGACGGGATCATTGAAGAAGCATTGTCTAATGCAATGTTTCGAGTACGACTAGAAAATGATCATCAAATTGTAGCTACAATTTCTGGAAAGATGAGAATGCACTATATTCGAATTTTACCAGGAGACAAAGTTGCAGTTGAAATGTCTCCATATGATTTATCCCGTGGTAGAATTATTTACCGCTATAAATAACCTCGACTAATCCTATTAAAAGGGGGTTATGTTGATACAAATGCTTAAGTAATGAAAGTAAGAGCATCAATCAAAAAAAGATCTGCCGATTGTAAAATCGTTAGAAGACATGGCAAATTGTACGTAATTAATAAGAAAAATCCTAGGTTCAAGCAACGTCAGGGTTAATAATAAACTTTATAAACATCTAGAAAATGGCTCGAATTGCAGGTGTCGATTTACCAAGAAATAAAAGAGGTGTAATAGGTCTAACCTATATATACGGTGTTGGTGATACAACAGCAAAAAAGATTTTAGCAAAAGCTGGAATCGATCAAAGTGTAAAAGTAACAGACTGGACGGATGATAATATTCGTGAAATCTCTGCTTTTATCCAAGATGAAATGAAGGTAGAAGGAGAGCTTCGTACTGAAGTTCAAACTAATATCAAGCGATTAATGGATATCGGTTGCTATCGTGGCTTAAGACATCGTAAAGGGCTTCCTACTAGAGGACAAAGAACCCAAACGAATGCAAGAACACGTAAGGGTAAGCGTAAAACAGTCGCTAACAAGAAAAAAGCAACTAAATAATCTTAATAAGAGTTTTCGCTTGGCATCTTAAAGAGTAAAAGCAAAATTTTTCAAATATAAGTCATGGCTAGAGAAAGAAGAGTCAAAAAAAGAAAAGTAAACGTAACACCTGAGGGTATTGTTCATGTTCGTGCAAGTTTTAATAATATCATTATTTCTATTTGTAACAAACAAGGGCAAGTCATTTCTTGGGCTTCTGCTGGTAAAGCTGGATTTAGAGGTTCAAAGAAAAACACTCCTTATGCAGCACAAATAGCCGCAACAGATGCCGCTAGAACTGCTTATGAAGCTGGATTGCGTACAGTTCAAGTTTATGTCAAAGGACCTGGTTCTGGACGTGAGGCTGCTATCCGTGCAATTGATGTAGCGGGTATTAAAGTATCTTCAATTAAAGATGTGACACCTGTTCCTCATAATGGATGTCGACCACCGAAGAAAAGAAGAGTATAAAAATATTTTTAGAACAATTTAATTAAAATTGTCAATAATAAGATGGCAAGATATACAGGACCAAAATCAAAAAAAGCAAGAGCATTAGGAGAACCAATTTTTGGTTTCGACAAAGCTTTTGAAAAAAAGAAATATTCACCTGGCCAGCATGGTAATTCACGACGTAGAAAACAACGTTCGGACTATGCTAATCAGTTACAGGAAAAACAAAAAGCAAAATACACTTATGGTGTATTAGAGCGTCAGTTCCGTAATCTTTTTGAAAAGGCAACTCGTAAAAAAGGAATTACTGGTGAAGTTTTGCTACAGTTTCTTGAAGCTAGACTAGACAATACTGTATTCCGTTTAGGACTTGCTCCAACTCGAAATGCTGCTCGCCAATTGGTTTCGCATAAACATGTTCTTTTAAATGGCGTGTTGACTAATATTCCTTCTTGTATGTTACGTCCTGGTGATGTAGTATCGATTCGAGGAAAATCTCAAAACCTAATGATCGTTACCGATAGCGTAGGTGGAAAGAGTGATGTTCGAAATTTCCCATGGCTACAATTTAACCCGGACAAAAAAGAGGGTGTATTTGTAAGCTATCCGGAAAGAGAAAATATTCCGGAAAAGATCAACGAGCAATTAATCGTTGAACTTTACTCTAAATAAAAATAACTTAATGAAGCTGAATACAATTGTATTCGGCTTCGTTAATTTCTTGCTTCGCAAGGCTGAAGATATATACAATTCAATATTAACCTCCTCTAAAGAAATACATTTATGAGTATTTTAACCTTCCAAAAGCCTGACAAAATTATTTTGCAAAAAGCAACTGATTTTGAAGGTACTTTCGAATTCAAACCTCTAGAACCTGGATTTGGTCAAACTGTTGGAAATTCACTTAGAAGAGTATTACTTTCTTCTTTGGAAGGATTTTCTATTTCTGCAGTACGAATCGCTGGTGTTGATCATGAATTTTCAACGATCAGAGGAGTTGTGGAAGATGTGGTTGAGATCATTTTGAACCTAAAACAAATCAGAATTAAGCAATTAATTGCTGACGAAGATGTATCCACTGAAAAAATCTACCTAACTGTTAGTGGTAAGGAAGAATTAAGAGCGGGTGATATCGAGGAACATACCAATGTTTTTAAGGTGATGAATCCAGATCAACTGATTTGCCGTATGGAACCATTTGTTAACTTAGAAATGGAATTGACGATCACTAAAGGACGTGGTTATATCCCTGCGGATGAAAACTTACCAAAAGATGCGCCAATTGGTGTTATTCCAATTGATGCGATTTATACGCCGATCAAAAATGTTGCTTACCAAATTAGCAATACTCGGGTAGGTCAACGAACGGATTATGAAAAATTAACGATCGTTGTAAAAACTGATGGAACTATTCACCCTGAGGAAGCGATCAAAGAAGCTTCAAGAATCATGATTCAACACTTAATGTTGATTACTGATGAGAACATTACTTTCGATGATGCTTCAGGTAGAGAAGATAATATCGTTGATGAGCATATCTTACACATGCGTAAGCTATTAAAGACTTCTTTGGAAGATCTAGATTTATCTGTAAGAGCTTACAACTGTCTTAAAGCAGCCAAGATCAATACACTTGCTGAAATGGTTCGATATGATACTCATGAGTTATTGAAGTTTAGAAACTTTGGTAAGAAGTCATTAGTAGAAATCGAAGAATTACTTCAGGAAAAAGGATTGACCTTTGGAATGGACTTGTCTAAATATAAATTAGACGAAGATTAAGAAAATGTCGGTCACTTCGGTGGCCTCATTATATTTAAGTGATAACATAGTAAAGCATTGCTTGAAAGGTGTCACGAAGATCTAAGCCAAATTTTTGGTATCATTTTTAAAACTCAATTATCATGAGACACGGAAAAAAGATAAATCATCTTGGCCGTAAAAAGGCTCACCGCCAGGCTTTGCTAAGAAATTTAACCATTTCTTTAGTTCAACACAAAAGAATCAATACAACATTGGCAAAAGCAAAAGCACTTCGCCGTTTTGTAGAACCTTTGGTTACAAAGACCAAAACGAATACAACACATTCAAGAAGAATTGTATTTAGCTATTTACAAAATAAAGAGACTGTCTCAGAACTTTTTGGACCAATCGCTGAAAAAGTAGCAACACGCCCAGGCGGTTACCTACGAATCATCAAACTTGGTTTTAGAAAAAGTGATAGTGCCGAAATGGCAATGATTGAGTTTGTAGATTATAACGATGTTTATACTAAATCTACTGGTACTAAGTCTGGAGCTAAAACTAAGAAGAAACGTAGTCGACGTGGAGGTGGATCGAAAAAAGCTGCTGCTGCAGCTGCAACTACCGAAGTAGTAGAAGAAATCCGCCAAGAGGAGGAATAAAATGAAAAATGAATTTAAAGTTTAAATAATAAAAGGGCGATACCATTCTTATGGTATCGCCCTTTTTTCTAAGGGATGAAATCTTAAGTTAGATAAACTCTATTTTTTATTTCAGCTTCCCTTATTATTTGAATAATTGTTAGCTATCTTTGCAAAAAAAATGATCATATCCGATGAATGATTTTCAACAAACCCCAGCTATTTTATTATTAAAAGATGGAACTGTTTTTCATGGGCATGCCGCAGGAAAAATAGGAACCACTACCGGTGAAATCTGTTTTAACACAGGGATGACAGGTTATCAGGAAATCTTTACAGATCCTTCTTATTTTGGCCAACTCTTAGTGACCACCAATGCCCATATAGGAAATTATGGGACCCGACACTCGGAAACAGAGTCTGAGTCTATAAAAATAGCAGGTTTAATTTGTAAGAATTATACAACCAAGTATTCCAGAATTATGGCTGATGAGTCTATTCAAGAATATTTTGAGTCGGAAAAATTAGTTGGTATCTCAAGTGTAGATACTCGTGCAATTGTTCGGCATATTAGAAACAAAGGTGCGATGAATGCCATTATTTCTTCGGAAATACTAGAGGTGGCTGAGCTTCAAAAAATGTTAGACAAAGGGCCCAACATGGAAGGCTTAGAACTGGCTTCTAAAGTGAGTACCAAGGAACCATATTATTTAGGCGAACCTAATTCAAAATATAAAGTTGCAGTCTTGGATTTTGGCGTGAAACGAAATATATTAAAATGTATGGTGGACCGAAGCTGTTACTTAAAAGTTTTTCCAGCTAAGACGCCTTTTGATAAAATTAAAGATTGGAATCCAGATGCTTACTTTTTATCTAATGGCCC
>CAYTVR010000054.1:6409-34298 GCA_964441245.1 uncultured Saprospiraceae bacterium
CTCCGATGGATTATGCCGTTCAAACAACTCAGGCAATTCTAAAAGAAGATAAACCCTTATTTGGAATTTGTTTGGGGCATCAGATCCTAGCTCTTTCTATTGGTATACCTACGTATAAAATGCATAATGGTCATCGTGGAATTAACCATCCAGTCCAGAATTTAGTGACCGGTCGAAGTGAAATTACTAGTCAGAATCACGGTTTTGGCGTAAGCCCTGATGCAATCGAAAACAATAAAGATAAAATTGAAATTACTCATATTAATCTCAATGATGATACAATTGAAGGGATAAAAGTTAAACATAAAAAGGCCTTTTCCGTTCAATATCATCCAGAGGCATCTCCTGGTCCACATGATTCACGTTACCTTTTTGACGATTTTATCAAACTTATGGACTTAGATAAGGAATCAACAACAAAATCACCTATTAGCAACCGGACTTCTGCTTAATGTAAATATTAGAAGTCTATTTAAACAATGAAAAAATGAGCGAAATAACCGATGTAAGAGCAAGAGAAATTTTAGATTCTCGAGGAAATCCTACAGTCGAAGTAGAAGTCATCACTGAAGCTGGATTTATTGGAAGAGCAGCTGTTCCTTCTGGCGCATCTACAGGAAAATACGAAGCAGGTGAGTTGAGAGATAAAAATAAGAAACGGTTCTTAGGAAAAGGAGTTTTGAAAGCTTGCTTAAATGTAGAAGAATCTATACGAGAAAGCTTAATTGGCGTTGATGTATTTGACCAGATTTATATAGATCAATTGATGATCGATTTAGACGGGACAAAAAATAAGAAGAAACTTGGAGCGAATGCCATTTTGGGTGTTTCTTTGGCTGCTGCAAAAGCTGCTGCTGCTGAAAATCATCAACCTTTGTATCGTTATATAGGTGGAGTCGGAGCACACGTTTTGCCAGTCCCAATGATGAATATTATTAATGGTGGATCTCATGCGGACAATAGTATTGACTTTCAAGAGTTTATGATTATGCCTGTCGGGGCAGAAATTTTTTCTGAAGGATTGAGAATGGGAGTAGAAATCTTTCACCACTTAAAAGCAGTATTAAAAAAGAAAGGTTATTCTACCAATGTAGGAGATGAAGGAGGCTTTGCGCCAAATATGAAATCGAATGAAGAAGCTATTATCACTGTCATCCAAGCAATTGAATCGGCTGGTTTTCGACCTGGAGAAGATGTAGTGATTGCTATGGATGCTGCGGCTTCTGAATTTTATGACAGTAAGAAAAAAGTATATCACTTTTCTCAATCTACAGGTGACAAATTGACTTCTTCTGAAATGGTTACTTACTGGAAAGAATGGTGTGATAAATATCCCATATTCTCAATTGAGGATGGATTAGATGAAGATGATTGGAAAGGATGGAATAACTTAACGGGGACTCTAGGAGATCGCGTTCAACTAGTAGGTGATGATTTATTTGTGACGAACACAGAGCGATTGCAAAGAGGAATTGAAGAAGAATCTGCAAATTCCATTTTGATCAAAGTGAATCAAATTGGTAGCCTTACGGAAACGATTCAAGCGGTGAATCTAGCTACTCGTAATTCTTTTACAAGTGTGATGAGTCACCGATCGGGTGAAACAGAAGATACCACGATTGCGGATTTGGCAGTAGCCTTAAATACGGGACAGATTAAAACCGGATCTGCTTCTCGTTCTGATCGAATTGCAAAATACAATCAATTATTGCGAATTGAAGAAGAATTAGGCGATACTGCTGTATATCCAGGAAAAGCATTATTGAGCGGCAGAATTTAAAAGTTGATGATGTTCTCAATGATAGTATCTATATGATTGAAGTTCATTATATATTTTGCCTAAAATAGTGTAATTTTACCCATATCATCAATTTGATTCTTTAACTAAATGGCACTCAGAAACAATCCGTTTAAACCGATTTTAAAAAAAATACCTGCTCCTTTGCAGAATAAGTATTTTTTGGTTTTGTTGTTTTTCTGTGCCTGGCTGATTTTCTTTGATCGTCATGATGTGTTAACTCAGTTTAAGCTTCAACAAACGTTGAATAGACTGGAGATGGACAAAATCTATTATGAGTCAAAAATTGAAGATGCTAAGGTAGATCAAAAGGATATAAATTTAAATAAAGAGAAATTTGCTCGAGAGCATTATTTTATGCAAAAAGATGACGAGGATGTATTTATTTTCGTCGAAGAGAAATAGATTTAAACGATTTTCCATAAAAAAATATAAAAATGTCAGTACTAGTAGACAAAAATTCTAAAATAATTGTACAAGGTTTTACTGGAAAAGAAGGTTCTTTCCATGCTGGACAAATGATTGAATATGGGACGAATATTGTCGGTGGGGTAACTCCTGGAAAAGGTGGACAAGAACATTTGGGTAAACCTGTTTTTAATTCTGTTTCTGAAGCAGTCGCTAAAGCAAATGCAGATACCTCTATTATTTTTGTACCTCCTAAATTTGCTGCTGATGCAGTAATGGAAGCAGCAGAAGCAGGTATCAAAGTAATCATTTGTATCACAGAAGGAATTCCAGTACAAGACATGGTCAAAGTAAAGGCATATATCGAAACCAAAGATTGTCGATTGATCGGACCAAACTGTCCAGGTGTCATGACTCCAGGTGAAGCAAAAGTTGGCATTATGCCAGGTTTTATTCATAACCCAGGAAGAATTGGTATCGTTTCTCGTTCAGGTACCTTGACTTACGAAGCTGTGGATCAAGTTACCAAAGCAGGTTTAGGACAATCAACCTGTATCGGTATTGGTGGAGATCCTATTGTTGGAACCACGACTAAAGATGCAGTAGAATTATTGATGAATGATCCTGATACGGATGGTATTATTATGATTGGAGAAATTGGTGGGAACATGGAAGCAGATGCTTCTCATTGGATTAAAGAAAATGCGACTAAACCAGTTGTTGGTTTTATCGCTGGTCAAACAGCTCCTAAAGGAAGAACGATGGGACACGCTGGTGCAATTGTTGGTGGTGAAGATGATACTGCTGAAGCAAAAATGAGAATCATGAAAGAATGTGGTATCCATGTTGTTAATTCTCCAGCTCAGATTGGTTCAACTATGTTGGCTGCTTTGAAAGGAGAGGCGGTTGGATAATGATCTAATCTATTAATTCGTCTTAAAAAAACAGAAATCTGCTTGCAGGTTTCTGTTTTTTTATGGTCCAAAAAATGACTTTAAACGAAATTACAACAAAGAAAAAATAATAATAGCCGCAACGACTAATAGTGCTACGACGACGACGACGATGAATTGCGAATTGTTTCGATACAAATTAAACATAGCTTCCATTACATCACGCCATTCTAATCCACGGACAGCTTTTTCTCTACCTAAAACAAAATATTTTTTCCGGCCGATCCTTTTTTGATCTCCATGTTTTTTTAAAATAAAAAAATCTCCATTCATGAAAGCGAGGTCAAATAATTCACTTTTGACGACTGCTTGATCTACGACTTGCTCAATGATAATGGTATTAGACTTGGGTAATCGGCGCCAAATGCCTTTACTGATGTTTCCATCTATAGATAATAAAAGTTCTTCTTCATCTCTGAAGATATATAGGATGGATTCATGAAAATCGTCAGTGTCTCGAATTTCTAACCAACGTTTATCTAAGTAAAATTCTTCTTCTCGTAAGTCTTCGCCCCAATCTCTAATCAATGGAATGATGTGATCAAGATAGGCATCCATCGTTTCGAGTTTTGGTAGCTCGACACTAAATGAACGGCTGACTTTATCTACGAATGGATTCTCTATAGCCATATGGTGTTACAATTTCGTGTTTCTAAGCGGGGGAGAGGAATGATTGAATGCTAGAATAATTGAATTTTGAATGGCCTTGTAACGTGCAATTTACGAAAGAAGGCCATTCAAAATTCTTGCATTCAATTATTCAATTATTTTCCAGCCCTTATACAAAAATAAGAAAAATTGGGACTTGAAAAGCTATTTCTGTTTAGCAATACATTTTCCTTTCATGAAGCAATAGTTCTTATACTTCCTTAGAAGCTTGTTGGATGAAATAATTAGCGGAAAAGCTAAAAATTAAAACACCGACAAAGAAGAAATTAAAGGCCCAACTACTACTGGTGATGGCACCATATATTCCCATCACTGCGATTGCAAGTGTAAATAGCGTTAGTTTTTTTCTACCCAAACTTCCTTCTTCCGAAGCAAAAAGACCTCCTGTTGGGATGAGCATTAAACAAAATACTAATCCAAAGTTGAAGAGTAATTCACCTCCTTCAGAAACATACACGCCATTATTTTCTAAATAAAAAGTATGACCTGTAATGTAAAATAAGGATAGACAAGTTAGAAAACCGACAGTCAAGATACCACAAATATTAGAAGCAAAAATTTCATCTTTTTCAAGTGCATATTTCCCGAAAGGATGAAACCTCAAAAATAAATTGGAAATAGGCATGGCAATCCAGGAAGAAAAAGCGAAGAGGATATATAGAATAATAACCGGAGAAAGTATTTTGGCTAATAGGGGCGAAGTACTCGCAAACTTTAAAATGACTTGATATAAAACGTAGATTCCAATCATAAATGCCCACCTTGATTTTGATTGGAGTTTACCCATCCAAAGAAAATATTTTAGGACATATTTGTAAAGTACATTCTTGGCTTTAATGGCTTCTCTAAGACCAGCCTTAGCATAAGCATTAGTTGGATTGAGTCGCAAGGATTCTTTGAAATGATTAATCGCATCATCGTATTTATCTTGTTCGATCGCGACCCAACCTTTGTTGGCATGAGAGTAATCATTTTCGGGAGCTTTGTTTAGAGCGTAGCTTAATGTTTCAGCGGCTTCTTCTTGTCTATTGAGTTTGACAAGTGCTTGCGCTCGTAGATTAATGAGATTAACATTTTCAGGATCTAGTTGCAAACCTTTTTCTGCATTTTCTAAACACTTCTGCCACTCTTCTTCATAAAAATCAATTTGCGCTAAAAGCAAGAAGAAGATAGGATCGTGTGGTGCTAAGCGTAATCCTTCATGAATGGTAGATTTGGCCTGAGCCATTTCTTTGTTGAAGTAATAACAACGAGCAAGCACATGATATAAAAACGAAGTGCCGGCTTCGATTCCAATGGCTTGTTGTGCGAGTTTCAAAGCCTCCGGCCGGCGTTCCGTTTCCAAGTAACATTCTGCGAGAAATGCTAATGCAAATGGATTGTTAGGGTTTTGGCTTAGTTCTTTGCGTAACTCCTTTTCTGCTTCTGGATATCTTTCCAAAGTAAGCAAATGGTGCCCACGTTCTAGAAAATGACTCATTATTTTTTGATGTTTAAATAGTCTAAAATATCATCGTAGAGTCCTGTATCATTGGCGAAGAGGGCATAGTTTTTTGCTGTATTAAACCACTCGACAGTTGTGGACCGATGTTTTTTGACTGCCCCCAGCAAGTCACTTGTTTCTAAAGGTTGAGGAATTCCTTTTCGCATGGATTCTTCCAGTTTTTGTTCGATAGCAATGTCGATCACTGCCTCTAAGTCCGCACCAGAAAAATCTTTTGTTTTTTTGGCTATTTTTTTATAATTGATTTCTTTGATGGGTTTGTCTTTTAACTTAATTTCTAAAATAGCTTCTCTTGCTTCCTCATCAGGTGGCGGTACAAAAAGGATTCGATCAAAACGTCCAGGTCTTCGAAAAGCTGGATCTAAATGCCATGGAGCATTAGTGGCTGCTAAAATTAAAACACCATCGTTAGAATATTCTACACCATCCAGTTCTGATAAAAACTGATTGATGAGATGACGACCTGCACTTTGACGCATGTCCGTTCGATTGGCCCCTAATGCATCGGCTTCATCAAAAAATAAAACACAAGGTTTTAACTTTCGCGCTTTTTCAAAAATAGCATGTAGGTTGCGTTCGCTTTGTCCGAGATATAAATCAAGGATATCACTAATGCCTACAGGAATAAAATTAGCTTTGACTTGTCCGGCAGTAGCTTTCGCTAAATGAGTTTTTCCGCAACCGGGCGGGCCGTACATTAAGATACCTCCTCCAATTTTTTTGCCGTAAGCTTTATAAATCTCAGGATGCTCTAAAGGATGAATGATTTTCATTTTGATTTCCTCTTTCACTTTTTCCATACCACCGACATCTTCAAATGAAATTTTGGGTCTTTCAATTTCTAATATTTTATCTTCCTCCGATTCCTCTAAGCCAGCACCTAGTTTTATCTTTTCGGGCTCACCCGCATTTTTATCTTGAGATTGAAGATTGATTTCTGATTCTAAAAATGAATCTCCAACATTGGGATCTATCAAAATAGCTTTTTCATAAGCATCTTTGGCATTGGTTGCTTGCCGACTTTGTAACAATAGTTTGGCATAAACGATCCAAGCTGTTGCTGGTGGAGTCCCTTTGGCCGTAATCTCTTCAATGATCACTAAACCAAGAGAAGTTTTTTCCTGTTCGCAAAAAGTATTGGCCAATCCAATTTTTAATTGAATATCACCAGGAGCTAATCGCAATGCTTCTTTATATTCTACTTCGGCTTCTTCAAATCGTTTATTCTTCACAAGCGCATTGGCATATAGCTTTCTTAAAGGCACATTTTCCGGTGAGCTACCGATCGCTTCCCGTAATTGATCTAACTCGTTATATTCCATGTTATTATTGATTATTTTGTCATACGAGATACAAGCTTCAAAGAAATGTGTATCTCGTCTTCAACCTTTATATTTATAATGTTTTATATGTATAATTAGGATTTTTTTATAAAAAGTGGTGAATGAAACCATATAAGGAATATAAGATTATTTAAGTAAAGGGCACGTTATAACTTATATGTTCCTTTTATGTCTTATATGGTTCAAACTATCCAGCAATAGATTTTATTGAAATGCCTTTTATGGTTTATTGAGTTAAAGATACATCTTTTTACATTTTTCAAAGTCTCGAAAATTAGGCCTTAATAAATGAATCTCACTATAATTAACGTTATAAAATGGAGATTGGTTTTTTTATTCAAAAACTTTTCTATTTTTACTTACGAATTGGATAGTAGTCTGTTGATTATTAGTTGTTTATATGGAATGAAAATAAATATCTAAAAGTATTGTATATCCGAAGTTCAAGATATGATTAACACACCTGAAAATATTAACATTTTTATTGCCTATTCTCGAGAGGATGTTTCCTATCTCGAAGAATTGAAAACGCAATTGAGTGTGTTAGAGCGGATTGGTTTGGTGGATAAAATTTGGTATGATGGATTGATCGAAGCAGGAGCAAATTGGGAACAAACGATTTTAAATGCATTGCATAATGCGGATATCATTTTGTTATTAGTGAGCGCAGATTTTATTGCTTCTGATTTTTCTTACGAAAAAGAAATGCAAGAGGCGATTCGTTTACAAGAGGAAGGAAAGGTACATACCATACCTGTAATCGTTCGGCAATGTCTTTGGGAACAAACTCCATTTGGGAAATTGAATGTTTTGCCGAAAGGCGGATTCCCGATTGAAAGTACACATTGGAAAACGAAAGAAGAACCTTACGTACAAGTAGCAGAAGCGGTGCAAGAACTGATTTTACAAATTAAAAAACAGGAAGGGAGTGGTGACGTAGAGCAAAATCGAGCAACTTATATTTCACGGATTGAAGAAGGAGATCGCTATTTTTCAACTCAGGATTGGCGTAAAGCACAGAGTCAATATAAAGAAGCCTTGATGGTGTTTCAACCTGGTTTTCAGCCGACTTTAGCTATTTTAAATCATAAAATTGATGCTTGCCAAAATGAACTATTGTATCGACTCAATTTTGAGAAAGGAGAAAAAGCTTATTCTTGTAGCAACTATAAAGAAGCGATTCGATATTTTAATCAAGCATTGTCTCATAAAAATAATGATAGTGAGGCACTTCGATTATTGAAAGCTTCCGATGATGGATTGGAGCGAAAACAAAAGGATAAGGAGGTACCTAAATTAGCTAAAACCGAAACAGCTCCGACGCCTCAAAAATTTTTACAAATCAAAATATTTGGGATAGAGATATTTAAACTGGTCTTTGCCTTTTCAACGATTGGAGTCATTCTATTGGCAGGTCAGCAGATGTGGAATCCTCAGGTATATTATGCGGCTAAGGTTGAAAATGGTCATGTGGTGTTTGTTGATGATGGTGGTGAAGTTCAATTAAAGACAGATTATGTCAATGGAAAATCTTTTGATGGAAAATTAGCGGCGGTTCAAAACACGAATGGTAAATGGGGATATATCAATAAGAAAGCTAAAATGATCGTTCCATTTAATTATGATAAAGCTTGGTCACATTCAAAAAAGGAAGGTTTAGCCTATGTGCAAAAAGCGGGACGATGCGGATTTATTAATCGGAAAGGAGTAGAAGTGATTCCTTTGAAATATCTAGATGCTGCGTCGTTTAGTGAAGGCTTGGCAATGGTGAAGAAAAAAATTGGGTCTTTTGGTTTTATCAATAAAAAAGGAGAAGAAGTTATTTCAGATTTAGACTCGGTATTGACAAAACAATTTCGAGGAAATGAAGTTGTGGTGATCAAAGGGGGAAAGAAAATGACGATTGATCGAAAAGGGCGTTGTTTGGAAGGATGTAAGGATTTTAAAATGCCTAAGGATAAAAATATTCGAGATCGAAAACGAATGGAGTTGTATAAGACTGGTATGAAATTTAAAGAGGCTAAAGATTATGATCGAGCAGCAGTAAAATTGATCGAGGCTAAAAGATACGTTACCAGACCAGAAGAAGAAAGAGAGATTGGTAATCAATTAGATTTGGTTCAAAGAGAATTAAAAGCTGCTGCAATCAAACGAGCGGAGCCTTTGATAAAAGAAGCTAATGCCTTCTTTAGCAATAAAAACTATGTCGCTGCATTTAAAAAATACAATATGGCTTTTAGCCAGGACTCTTCAAATGTATATGTGCGACAGCAATTGAAGTTGTGTAAGGAAATGATGAATAGGTAAAAGATTTTTTATGATCTAATCTAATTTCCTATAAATATAAAATTGGTTCTCATCATAATTCTTTAGCTATGTTAAAAAACTACCTTACCATCGTATGGCGAAATATTTCTCGTCAGCCCGCGTATACTTTTTTAAACTTGTCTTGTTTAACTATCGGAATTGCTGCGGCTTTATTGATTCTGTTATACTTAGATTTTGAAATAAACTATGATCGATTTCATGAAAAATCAGATCGAATTTATCGAGTAGAAACTAGAGTCGTTGAAACGCAAGCAAAGAAGATTGATGTGGAGTGGGGAGGCGCTCCAGCTTTGTTAGGTCCGTATATGCAACAAGATTTTCCAGAATTGGAATCCTATGCTCGCTTCTATCAATTCTTTTTGAATGAATCAGTGCCTTTAGAATATGAGGGAGAAGTCGTCAATGAGGATCGAGTGGATGTAGTAGATGCGAGTGTCTTAGAAATATTTTCTTTTGATTTTATTTACGGTGATTCTAAAACCGCTTTGACTGGACCCAATAAAATTATACTCACAGAAAGTTTAGCTAAAAAAATATTTGGGGAAATGGACCCTGTCGGAAAAATATTGACAACTAATTTGGTACATATGTTACCGGATGTCGATCCAAATTATTCATTGATGGTGAGCGGTGTTTATCGCGATTGGCCGGAAAATAGTTATCTAGATTTGAATGCATTTGTTTCTGCCGAAAGTGATCCCAAATTATCGACCTATCATTTTAATCGATTTTCTTATTTTACTTATGTCTTACTTCATCCAGAAGTTGATCCGGAAATTCTAGCTCCCAAATTATCTACGATTTATAACAAATACCTTGACCCAAATCTTGAACCAGTCATGAAGTCAGCTTTGCATGAGTTGGTACCGCTTACGCAAATTCACATGAATCTAACAGGTGGCTATACTTATGTTTATATTTTTGCTGCCATCGGATTTTTATTATTATTAATTGCCATGATTAGTTATGTCAACTTAGTGACTGCTCAAGCCAGCAAAAGAGCTTTAGAAATTGGGGTACGAAAAGTAATGGGGTCGAGTCGAGAACAATTGATTGTACAGTTTTTATCAGAGTCGATGATCTTTAGTTTTTTGGCTTTGATATTGGCTGTTGTTTTGGTCACAATAGCAGTAGATTCTTTTAATGAGATTTTAAATCTACAATTAAATGCTGATGCATTATGGCAAACTCATTTGCTATTCGGGATGCTTGGGATTTTTCTCATTTTAGGTGTTTTAGGAGGAAGCTATCCTGCATTTTTTCTGTCATCTTTTCAGCCCATTAGCATCATGAAAGGAAAATTATCTCAAGGAGTACCTTTGCGGAAAATGTTAGTGACGGTTCAGTTTGCGGTGGTAATTTTTGTATTAATCAGCACAGGAATGATTTATGATCAACTTCAATTTTTACGACAAAAAGATTTAGGTTTTAATCAAGATCAAATCATTCGACTTAATTTTGCTTCGGAAGAAGATGCGCAAAAAATAAACGTTTTAAAAGAAAAATTAAAACAGAGTCCCTTGATTGCTTCAGTTGGAACTTCTAGTTTTCTTCCCGGTATTGGCATGCCGAGACGTCCCATAAGCGCAGATGGTTCTTCAAATAGGGACGCACAGTTTGTGCATTTTGGTAGAATCGATTATGACTATTTTGCAACGATGGATATCTCACTCAAAGCAGGTAGAAATTTTTCTTTGGATCATCCCAATGATGCGACAGAACATATTATTGTAAATGAAACCATGGCTCGTCAATTTGAATTAGAAAACCCAGTGGGAGAGAAGGTTCGATATGGTGATCAGAATAATCCGAATCACGTAGAGATCATTGGAGTTGTAAAAGATTTTCATCAAAGTAATTTGCATGATGAGATTGGTCCACAAATGTTTTTATTAGCACCGAATTCAAATTTGATAGCAGTTAAAGTACAAGATGATATTCCAAATGGAATTGCTCATATCGAAAAGAGTTGGAATCAATTGTTTCCCAATGCTTCTTTTGCTTATCATTTTTTAGATGAGGATATTCAAAATAATTATGAGCTAGATAAAATTCGAGGGAAAATATTTTTATTATTTTCTGGCCTGACCATTTTTATAACCTTTTTTGGTTTATTTGGATTGGTTGCTTACATGGCTCGACAGCGAGTCAAAGAAATTGGCATTCGAAAAGTTTTGGGCGCCAGTATTTGGAATATCGTGCAATTGATTTCAAAAGATTTTCTGTGGTTGGTTGCTTTGGCTGCCTTGCCTGCTTTTGGAATCGCTTGGTATTTTATGAATGAATGGTTACAGGATTTTGCTTATCGTACGGATATGAATTATGCAGTATTTGGCTTGGCTTTATTATTTACTTTAACTTTGACATTTATGGTTACTGCTTTGCATGCCATGCAGACTGGTCGGATGAATCCTGCGGAAAGTTTGAAGTGTGAATGAACGATATTTAGGATCATGAAAACAATAACTTATAACAGTTTGAATTTTCTTTTTTCTTTACTCGTCGTTAATCCCGCTTTATGAGCGGGACGTTATCCAGAAGGATACCTACGTTTTTTGCCTCGATTAAAGAAAAAACAATTCTTCACCTTTGTTATAAGTTATTATTCACATGATCCTTAATAAAAACTAAACATGGATCAAATAATTATTAGACAAGCACAGTTGGATGATTTGGAAATCCTTCTTGAGTTCGAACAAGGAGTGGTTGAAGCGGAGCGTCCGATGGACGTGACTTTAAAAGCAGAAGGGGTTAAATATTATGATATTAAAAAATTAATCACTTCAGCAGATAGTGAATGTTTGGTCGCGGAAATTTCTGGCCAAGTGATTGGATCGGGATATGCTTTGATTAAAAAAGCTTTGCCTTATTTGGTTCATGATCGGTTTGGATATTTAGGATTTATGTATGTTGATCCTGCGTTTCGGAGACGTGGAGTCAATCAAAAAATTTTAAAACATTTGATGGAATGGTGTAAAGGGCAAGGACTTAGTGAAGTGCGTTTGGGCGTTTATGAAACGAATGAAGGTGCAATCAAAGCTTATGAAAAAGTTGGGTTTACCAAACATTTAATTCAGATGAGAATAGATTTAGATGATGAGAAAATTGATTAGATAATCTCCTGTACAGATAATTTAGCCTTCTTGCGTGATAGTCCATTTACACTTGTTGTATCATATATTTTTGTCTAAAAAAGAAAACCTGAGAACATTGCTCTCAGGTCTTTACTCATAAATTAAATATTACTACATAATTTCATTAAATCTTATTTGATGAGGAGCCTTCCGGAATATTCTTGACCATCTGCTCCTATTGCTTTTAGGAAATAACAACCGCTGACCAATTGCTTTTTGTTTATCACAAATTGACGACTATCTACTCCGATTTGTTGTTGCAATTTATTACCTAATAAATCGTAAAGGAAAATCGATTGGATATTGATGGCTTCATTTCCGAAAAGTGCAATTTCAATTTTACTCTGATCCACCATTGGGTTAGGAAAGATGAAGAGATTTCCTGCGGCATTGATCCTACCACTTGGTTGACCGATGATGTTGATAACGGTATTGGTAGTCATTGGTGCAGTATTATCGAAATAAATTTCTGCACTATTTTCTAAAGTGGTATTGTCTTCAATATCAGCTTTTGGCTTAATTTTGAAAACTATAAAACCGTGACTTTCTGGTTCGTTGGTTAAGCTATCTGGCATGTT
Source organism: uncultured Saprospiraceae bacterium (assembly GCA_964441245.1). Classification (GTDB taxonomy): domain Bacteria; phylum Bacteroidota; class Bacteroidia; order Chitinophagales; family Saprospiraceae; genus JALZUU01. Next base: position 19,125 of record CAYTVR010000054.1, read on the forward strand.
GATATTCTCAAAAGTCCAGATCAATTTATTACCTTCAACTTCTAATCGATAAGGATGAGAAGTGACGCCTTGTTGGAAAGTATTCAAATCTAAACCTCTTGGTAATTTATCTTCGATGCGAACAGTAGAAACCATCGTGTTACCAACATTTTGAAAACGAATTTTATAAACCAATTCGGTCTCTGCATCAATATAACCTTGAGGATTTACATTAATGTCGTTGGGATCAATCGCCCCTACTGCTGGCTGTGTGCTAATAGAAATATTGTCATCGCCCATGCAATCATTTTCTAGTCCGTATATAGTGGCTGTAAGACTGATGTCATCACCAATTGTGGCATTGGTAGAAATAGAATCTTTGATGTAAATGGTAACGGATTCTCCAATGGCCACTTCACCTAAGTTCCATCGACGATCTGTTCCTTCTGATAAGTCCCATGGGATAGAAGATTCTAATGGAATAACATCATTACCAAAGGTCACGGTTAAAGCTACGTTTGTTCCGACTTGTCCACCTTCGTTTTTGTAAGTCAATGCTAATAGATTTTGAAATCCTACTCGATGTGCAGTCGCGGATAATTCTACTTTTAAATCTGGTAAAGCACAAAGCGCTTCGTTCGCAAAATTATTTCCGCAATAGGTGCCTCCGATTTCAGTAACATCAATTTGCTTTTGAATGGTACAAGTTGGCTCCCAATTGGTTCCTGTTGCATCCTCTTGAATGGTGTAACTTCCAAGCTCTACCAAAGCAGAATATTGTCCGTTTTCGTCAGTGATGATGGTTCGATTGCCGGGTTGGATGATTAGTTTTAAATTGGAAATTCCTTTTTCATCTTCATCTTGCATGCAATTTTCATTGGCATCTAGATAAGCGATTCCGCATATTTCACTAGCGTTTTCTTCTTCAATGGTCAAGCAATCATTGATATTTGGATTGGTGATTATTTGCTGGTAACCAGAACTCCATTTTACAATGATTGAATCAATAGCAGTAGCATTTCCTAATCCAAAAATAGTTTTCAATTCATTTTGTCCGCCGATACCTCCTCCTGTTTGAGCAGAAATTTCACGCATCTGCCAAATAGATTTTCCATAAATATTGGCTTTTAAAAATATTTTTGTACCAATAGCTGAACGATTAGAACTTGTTCCGTTTAGTACGATACAAGATTTGTTTTGACATCTTCCTCTTGAATTTTCATAAATGAAATTCTGGTTAGCATTGTGATTGGCAACGTATAAATCAAGGTCACCATCATTATCAAAATCCGCCCAAGCTGCTCCAAAAGAATCACCACTGTCTTGAGTGATTTGGTTGATCGTTTTAGTGAATCCTCCATTTCCATCATTGGAATATAAGAAGTTATCTTGTCCTTGATCGTTGCTGACGAAAAGATCTAAATCACCGTCATTGTCGTAATCAGCCCATGCAGATCCATGCGAATGTCCTTGGTCATTTGTAATCGGACTATTTGTTATTTTTGTAAAGGTTTCATCGCCATTGTTTTGATATAAAAAGTTATTCTGATTTCCAGCATTGGAAACAAATAAATCCAAATCTCCATCATTGTCATAATCTCCCCAACTTCCTCCAACAGAACTTCCTCCATCATTTACGATGTCTCCTACATTGATTTTTAGAAATCGACCGTCACCTTGGTTTTTGTACAAACTATTATTTTGATTGTCAGTATTCGCAACGAAAAGATCAATATATCCATCGTTGTTATAATCACCCCAAACGCCACTGACTGAAAAATTAGCTTCTAAAACTGGTGCGGCATTCGTCTCTTTTCTAAAAGTACCATCACCATTGTTGTGAAATAATTGATTGAACTTAGTAGAGAAATAATCACTTACAAACATGTCTAGAAAACCATCGTTGTCATAATCTATCCAACTCACTCCATGCGCATAACCTTTGTCATTGACGATTGGATCATTGCTTATTTTCGTAAAGCTTCCGTTACCATTATTTCTGTAAAGAAAATTAGTATAACCGATATTGTTAGCAACGTATAAATCAATGTCACCGTCATTGTCATAATCGCCCCAGGTAGCTGCTAAAGAGCTTGCTAGATCAGAAGTAATTGGGCCATTGTTTATTTTTGTGAAAGTACCATCGCCGTTATTATGGTATAAAAGATTGGGTTCTGTTGTTTCATAATTAGTGACGAATAAATCTACATTTCCATCATTGTCATAATCACCCCAAGCAACGGCCCAGTTGTTAGTAGATTCATCAAGACCTACCCCTGTCAAACTTCCAAAACTTGCATTGGGATCAAATGATAAAGCTAAAGTTGGCAAATCATTTCCGCAAGGACGCTTACCCGCAATTTCAATATCTAGCAGATCACCAGGTTGAAAATCATTATCTAATAAAATATTGAATTTAACTTTGACAATATTTTTATTCAAGTCAGTGACACCAACTAATCCATAGTCTCCAATATCTTGATCCATATCCATTCCAATAATAGAGTAAGCGTTGTCAGAAAGAATAGGATCAGGAAGAGTGCTATAATTACCACTTGTTGGATACAAGACTTTCATACTTCCAGGTTCTATGGTAATCGTTTGATTGTTTGGGATATTGATATTTAGGGCTAGATCCTCGACCGCTGCTAGTTTGGAACTCAATAATTCTAATTCTATACCGATGAGATTATCGCACTCATCTAATGGATTAATGAAGCTTTCGAATTTTACTTGTAATTCAGAAGATTGAGGAGCGATGTACAACATCAATTCTTCTGATGCACAATCGTATGCATTTAAGTTTTCAGGATAACCATTGCAATCGTGTCCTGAAATGACTTTTAAATCAGAAATGTTACAATCATTATAAGCTGCAGTGATCTGATAATTTTTATTTTCATTTTGATCAAAGGATTCAATTTGATAAAAACCATTAATGGGGCTTAAGACACTGTTGTCAGAAAGATCCTTTACTTCAAGAATGTCAATACTATTGCCTTGATCTTGTAGATAAAACCATGAATTGGTTGCCGTTGCTTTTTTACTTTTTATTTGGATATTCCATTGAACGGTAGGTGCAATTCCTTCTTGTGTAGCTAGGGTAGTCGTAATATCTAATTCTGATCGATAATATTTGATATAATCTGGCGCATAAGTGAATTCGTCTGTAACTTCACTGCCGATAAAATCATTTTCTTGAAAGGCAAAAAACCAATTGACTGGATTGTTCGCATTTTGATTGACGGTACAGGTTGGTTGTAATTCGATGTATACTTTTCCATTATAGCCATCATCACTTAAGTTAAGTGTTCCACCATTTTGTACGAGATATTGCTCCATGTCAAACACAAGGCTGGTACTGCCTAAATCATTGGGTGCTATAGCTGCCGTTTCTCTTATTGAAACGTTGGTCGCTACTGTTCTCAATTGATCCACATAAGCACTTACAAAGGAATAACCATCCGGGATTTCAACTCGTAGGTCTTTTAAATGAGACCAATTTCGATATTCATAAGGGAACATATTTCCACCTGCGTAATTGGTGCAACAATTTCCAACACTCATTTTATACGTTTGAGAAATGGTTTTAGTACAGGTCTTTACATCGTATTGTTCTGCCCAGTTGACTCGGTAATAATATCCAATGACTGTAAAATTTCCATTCCAGTCGTTGCACTGAAAAGCAGTTCCATTTGCTTGATCACTTACGTAAAAATCATTTTGAATCATTACTTGTTCCGCATTTCCTCCAATATTTTCAATCAATTGATAAGTAGCTGTTAACACGACTTGATCATCTTGTTCTAAAACAAAACCCGTAAATTCAGCACAACCATTTGCGACTAAAGTAGTAGGACTATAATCAAAATTTACTTGACGAATATCTCCTGAAACACTTTGAGTAAAAGCAACCTGATCGCAAACTAAAGTAAGTCCAGAGCTAGCATCCAAAATACTAACGCTCGCGGATTGAATGGCTATACTATTCCCGTAAGGAATATATGATTTGGCATATCCATAAGCCCAAGAAGGATAAGTGGCCGATGTTTTTACCAAACCAGTGAAGACCGTTTGAAAGGTATCATTCATCATCACTCGATTGGCTTTTATTTTTGTAAGATCTAAATTGCTACTATTGTCAGGTAATCCATCAAGGTCATTATCTGATGCTCCGAAACTAACTCTTGATACTGCAAAATTTTGAAAACCCATTCCATGATCACAAGGACCAGGGCAATGTAATTGCGTTTGTGGATTTTCATAACAAGTCATTGGAATACGATATGGATTTTGGCAATCACTATCTAAAATGTAAAACAATTGCATACCAACGGTCACCCAGTTTTTTCCGGGAGTACAATCTGCCGTCAATTTTAAATCAAAAGTGGAATGGTTCAAACGAAATCCATTGGCTAAAGGCATATTGTATTGAGCGGTTAATTTTCTAGTGCTTGTGTTGTAATCAATTTGATCAGCAGTCCAAGTCGTTACATTGCTATTAAAAATTAAGTCATTGGCTCCGCCTTTCCAGATCAAACCTTCAGGAATATCAAAGGTCACTTCAAAATAAGGATCATTTCCTTCTGGTAATCTAAAAGTAGCTGAACTGATGATGAAACTATAAGTGCCTTCTTGACCATCTACTAAATCGGATGGTGATTCGTAGAACGTATTCAATCCTTTCTCATATTCTCTTTGTCCTTCTCCTTCCGTTTCATAAGTTTTGCTATCACACATGTCTGTGTATTCTGCTTCAAAATTCCAACCTACATAATGAACCCTACCACAGCTTGTCGAAGCACAAGTGTAGTTGTTCCAATCTAGCACTAATGTTTCACCAGGTTGAATCGTCGGTAACTGAACGGTGAAGCCATCAATCGCATTTTCTGTAAAACAAGTATGTAAATATGCAGGAGTCGTATTGCTTGGACTAAGAGACGAAGTTGTTCCGTTTAAAGTATATTGGATGCTATTTTGATCTACCTCAGTAACAGAATGTTGTTCTTCTGGAGTCACTACTATTTCCAACTGATTGGCTGGACCAGTCCCATTATTGGTGATAATTAATTGTTGATTATTTGGACTCCCATCCATACAAGTATTGAGGCTGGCTTCTGGAGTAATGGTTAATGATGGAGCAAATAGTTGGATTGTGGTATATGGATATTTGGTGTTGCTTTCACTTTGTCCTTCATTGCATCCCCAGTAAGCTGTCAACACAGATTGATCGCTGTTGCAACCTGTTGCTGTTAGCGTTTGAGTAAAGGTAATAGATTCATTTTGATCAAATGAATCATCTCCATTTCCAAATGCTGTAAAATCATTTGGAGAAAACGTTACTGTATTGTTAAGTGGATCAAAGATACCAATGTCCACATTGTTTAATTGTATATTATTACCATCTGTTTCTGTCAATTTGAAAGTGGACAAAGAACCATAACCACCATTGACAACGGTGACTGTTCTCGTATAAGTTTGACCAACAAAAACATTGGCAGACATGGGTGAAACATTGGTGATGGATAAAGCAGGATAAAGAATATTGTAAGAATCTGATTCTTCAGTAACAGAGCCGCCGTTGTAGGTTACCGAAATGGTATTGAGAAAAACATTCCCTTCTAATTGAGCGGCATAGGCTTCAAATCCTGCACTTGCTTTGAAGCTAAACTGAAGCACTTGATTATTTGGTAAATCATTAGCGGATAATGTAAAGGAAGATGGATTTGAAATAGTTCCTTCTTGAATATTGAAATTAGATATTTCATTAAGGCTATTCACCGAGTAAATAATCCCAGTTGGTAAATCGATGCTTATGTTTAGATTAGTTAAAGTACTACCGGCATTGTTGGTCAATTCTATTTCAAATAATTTCTCATCGTTACATACTGTGAGATCTGTTGGAACAGTATGATTGAAAGAGATACTTTGCGCCTTCGCTTTAAAACTACTAAAGACAATGACCATCATTGTAAAAAGGAGATACCAAAGATTCGGAATCTCTGGTAGGGATTGGTAAAGATTAGTTTGTTTTGTTGGGTGTAAAGAACGGTTCATGGTAATACTTTTAGGTTATGTAATTCTACTAAGTATATGAAATATTAGTGCCTAAAAGTATCTTGCTGGTATTTAGTTATTTACGCATTGTTGATTTTTATTTGTGTTCTCGTTTTGAGAAATTGCAGCATTTTGAGAATATTATCAGGATGAAGAATTAAAAAGAATGGATCGAGCTGAATTAACCTATTTCAAAGTGAAGTTATTCTATTGGGGGAGATTTTTTAATAAAAAGCAGATGATTTCGTTTGCGAAAAGGAATTATTTTTTGCTTGAAAAAAGAAAAACCAAACCGTTACTGGTTTGGTTAATCATTGATATGATATAGGATTTTATATTTTAAGCAGCATTAAAAAATGCCTTTTTCTTTCGTTATTTATTGAATCGTATTGAATACTTTCAAACACATACTTTCTACCTTGAAATTTTGTGCCATCTTTCTCGCATTGTTGGAAAGTTGTTGATAAAGTGAAGGATTTGTTGAAATTAATTTGATTTGAGTGATAATTTTTTGCAAATGTCGCTGATCTAGTTGATAACCATTGATTCCGTGTTGAACAAACTCTGTGCACCCACCGACTGGAGGAGAAATAGCAGGGATGCCGTATTCCATTCCTTCCAATAAAGTCATGCCAAAAGTTTCCACCCATAGTTCTGGATGTGATAAATTAACAACGACATTGGCACGTTGATAAAAAGGATGAACGTTACTTTGTTTTGAAAAAAGTATCAAATTTTCAGGAAGAACGGTATCCTTGAAAAAATCATGGATGGCTTCCATCTCAGCATTAAGTACTAATTCGAAAGAGAGATCTGGAAGCGCACTGGCAACATCAACAAATTCGCGAACACCTTTATAATCTTTCAAGGAGCAAAGCATCAAAATGGTAAAAAAAGCATCTCTCTTTTTTTGATTTTGATACAATTGAGCGGTTTTGACAAAATCTTGTGAGAGTGCATTGTAAATGACTTTAGAAGGAACCTCTCCGATGGGCTCTTGCTTTCGTAAAAAGTCAGAAACATAAATGATTTCAGATGCTGTATTTGCCGCAACCCATTTCAAAAAACGTTTCAATATTGCAGGTTTGACGGAAGTCTCATGAATATGATAAACTACTTTTTTATTCATTAATTTTCCAGCAATAGCAACTCCAAATGGTAGCAAAGTATTGACATAGACGACAACATCTTCTTTTCGATATGTCCAAGTTTTAAAAAAGGAAATTATTTGAGTCACAAAGAAAAAGAAGATGCGGACTAGTTTATTTTCGTAAAAACGATATTGATTATTAGAGTAGTTAACAGATAGCTTAGATAAAAAACCTTCTTCTTCAGAAGAAGTAATTAGATCCACTGATACTCCTTTTTGTAGAAGACCTTTAATGACTGTTGAAAGAATCAAAGGACTACCACTGAAGTCATTAAATAAATGAGTACAAACTACTTTTTTCATATTTTCTATTACTCTTGTTCAACTAAAGTTGACCTATTTTTTTCTTGAGGGAGTAATTTTTTATAGACTTTTGAAATGACTTTGCCTTTTCGTTTCCAGGTGAAATAATCGTAAAAACGATTTTCTGCTCCGACAGATAATGAATATCTAAAACGTGGCATATTATGTAAAGCGTTTAAATGGATGCTTAACTCTCTTATGGTTTTTTCATATTTTTGATTAGAAACTTTTAGTCCACAATGTTGGTCAATCGATTCTCCTGGGCCAATATTGTCCAAACAAATAATAGGGACTCCAAAAGATAAGGCTTCGGGGACCACCATTCCTGCACCTTCGTGCGAAGGAAATAAGAACGCAGATGCATTGACAAAATATTGGTCTAAATCTTTGCGATCAATCCAGTCTATGAATTCAACAGCGTGATCTATTTTTAATTTGACGGTCAATTTTTGTAACTTCTTTTTAAGTGGTCCTTTCCCAATCAAAATAAGTTTTAAATCTGGTCTTTCGTTTTCTTGTTGATTATAATAAAAAGAGGAGAAGGCTTTTATCGTCAAATCGAATCCTTTTAATGGAACGAATCTTCCGATAGATAGTATTTGAAACTCTTCTGTATTTTTTTTAAGTTTTTGGGGCTGTTGTGTCGCAATTGCAGGAAGTAGAACTACTTTTTCTTTTGGAAGAGACAAGACTTTTGCTACACTACTATTGATACAAAAAATTTTGCTAGCTTTCCATTTTGTTATTTTTAGAAAAGGATCAAAAGTCCAGAATATTTTTTTAGCACACCACTTTAATCGATCTAGAATATAAGCTGAGATTCCGCCAGATCGAATAATAAAGGCTCTAGGAATTTTAGGATGATGACCAATTGGACCCCAGACAAAAGGTTTTCCAAATACCCATAAAAAAGAAGGCATCCAATCACTATGGAAGTTGAGGTGATGGGTTATATCAAATTGAAATTTTTTAGAACGAATAAAAAATACCATCCCGATTTGCCAAAGATAAAAATAGAGTAAAGCACCTCGTGATTTTTTTTTCCAAAAACGTAAATAATATGGAAGGTCGAAATATTCGAATTGAATATTATTGGCATGGGGTAATTCATTTTCCGCAAGGTAGCGATCAATATCAGTTTGATTATTTTCGCGAGTAATCGCAATTACTTTTTGCTTTTTTGCAATTTCCATTAAAATGTTCCAGCCAGTCCCGTCTTCTGAACCTTTGTATGGATTCACTGCATAGGCGGTTACCAAAGTCGTTGTGTTTTTGTGCATCATCGTGACATTGTGCTTTGAGTCAATCGGGTACGTTGTTTGATGATTTTTGCTGGTACACCTCCAATCACTGAATTGGAAGGTATACTTTTTGTGACAACCGCACCTGCTGCAATTACGCAGTCATTCCCAATGGACACCCCATCAAGAATAGTAACCTTACTACCTATCCAACAATTGCGCCCAATTTTAATTCCTTTTCTACTGACTCCTTGAAGACGGATTAATTTTTCTGGATTATCAAAATGATGATTCTCTGGATGACAACTAAAATACTGTCCAATGATACAGTCATCTCCAATCTCTAAACCACCACCACCACCTAAATATGCGAATTCACCAATGCCTACATTATTTCCGATACGAATATATTCCCCAATATTATTGAAAGAAGTAGCTGCAATAATTTGACTAAAGGCTCCTATTTTTAAGTTGTTACCAAGGACTAAGGGATGTTTGCACAAAGCACTTATTTGAACATGTTTGTCTAATTGAATCCATTTGCCAAAATGGATATTTCTAATATAAGATAGTTGTACATTTTGAGCTAAAAATAATTTCTCTGGGAATATGCCCCAGAGCAATAATCGCATTGCTCGCAATCGTTGCATTGATTTTTGAATGAGGAGCTGTAGGAGAATACCAATACCGATTTTTTTATCTAAAACAAACAGTGGATTCTTTTTTCGAATAGCCTTAGTGACTAGTGTCTGAATCATAATTATAAAATACTTTTAAGTTCTTGTTGAATAAAATGAAGGGTTTGTTTTTTGTTGATATTTTGGATAGGGTGATATTCTTGATCATATTGATCGGAGAGTTTGTTAAAAAGAAGTTGATAATTGGAAGTCAAGTTGTGAATATCTGTTTCACTTAATTCTTGTTTTCTTTTTAAGATGATGTGTGCAGGTGCGTATAAGAAAAAATTCAAATTTGGTTTATTTAATAAATGATATAGTCTTTGAGTAATTTGTTTGTTGACTTGAATGTTAGACCGTTTGGGATCTACAATAAAATCAAAGTAATAGCGATCGTATAAAACAATATAATTTTGCATTTGATATCGGAAGTAAACATACCATTGACCAAAAAAATAATCTAGGAAGTAATAAGTGAAACGAATGATAGAACTTAGTTGACTTTTGTTTTTTCCTTGTCTAGGTAGAGTATTGGCCGCGCGTTGTTCTGCTCCTTTTTTTCCGTGAGTGAAGCTGCTAAGAATTGGAAGGATAGAAGGGCGATGTCTTAATACAACCACTTTTTTTCTGAATTTTTTTTCTAATATCAGTCGGGTTTCTTCGAGGATGGTGCTTTTTCCTGCTCCATCCACACCACTAAAAGTAATGACCTTGCCACGACCTCTTTTTAGCTTTGTAAAAGTATCTTTGATGTATTTAAAAGTGTTTATTTGTTGTTGAGGAATGGTATTGAATGATTGATTTTTGAGATACTTTACGATGGCCTTTTTTAAAAGAGTGTCGTGTGCTTGTAGGTCTGTTAAAGAATTTATATCGTACTGATATTTTTGTTTGAAAAAACTAATGATTTCAAGTATGGTTATATCTGGCAAGGTTTGAAAATAGTGGATATACTTTTGAGGAAGTCCGTCATTATTTAGTTGGTGGAACAAAACGAGGTGTTCAAAAAGACAAATAACAGAGTATGTTTTTACCCCATTAATGAAACGGGTGTTTTTTTTAAGATAGTCATTGGATAGATAAATTAGATTTTTTCGGACTAAGTGAAATAAGCAATCGATCTGTAAAAAACCTCCATCTTGAAAATGAATAAAGTATTGACTCATAGATTCTAGATGCAACTCTTCAATAATCACTGCTGAATCAAACTTTTTAATAAGATTGGCGATAAATGGAATCGAGCTTTTATCTATAAGAAAATCCAAATCTGAATATTCTCCAATATGATGAAGGTGACCTTCTGTGAATTTCAAAAGAAGATAATCTAGTTGATTTAATTCGTTGACAAAGTATTCGATAAATATATTTCGTTGATTCATGGTAGTATTGTATTTACTTTTAATAGTTCGAATTTTGTTCCGAATTAATGAAAGTGTTTAAATAGTTGTTATTCAGCATTTTACAAATAAAGACTATGATTTAAATGTTGTCATTTTGAGAAGGGGTGTCGTTTTTAGAAAAGGAAGGAAAGTGAAGACCTAGGACTATAAAACGGAAAATTATGCTTTCGGCCTCTTTTTTCTAAATCGAGAAAATTGTATTAAACTGCCAATAGTGTTTTTTCTTCTTGGACCCAATCAAGGAGTGCTTTTATCCAACAATCAATTAGCCAATGTGCTTGAGTGTGAAGTTCTTTTTGACGGAGATAAAGAGGGAGGTAGTAACTGACAATGTATAAAAGATAAAAGGCATAATGCTGCTTCCAGTTGATGGAATATTTTTCCAGCATATTTTGTAAAATAGGCTTATGATAAAGTTGTTTGATTTCTTTTTTTATATGGTCAAAAGATTGCCGATGGATGAGAATATTACTTTGGAAAATATAGTGGAAGGCATCAAATAAAAGTGGCATATCCGTAGAACTCATTTCCCAATCATAGACATTTATTTTTTCTTTTGTTTCATACATATTCCAAGGAGTGAAATCTCCATGTGCTAATCCAACAGGGAATAATGCCGTTGAGGATACTTGCTCAAAAATGGAATTTAGATGTTCAGAAATGATCTTTATTTTATCTTTTGATAACTCATTTTGAATACTTGGATTTGAATGAAGAAATGCTAGACCATTGGTGATTTGTTGCCATGAATTTATTTGTGTTGGCGTACTTTGTACCAATGTTTTTTCGTAACATTCATCCAAGGCTAGTAAATGTCGATCGTTGAATTGTGTTGCTGGAATTGAGGTAGGTGGTTTAATGTTTTCCAATAGGAGATAGTCCCGTTTTCCTTTTCCTTTGGGTGTGACCATTTTGTTCAATTGAATCGTTTCGAGTAGCTCCAATTGTTTTTGTTCATTTTGTACTAATTCTTGAGCATTTTGTGTTAATGGAATTTTTATAAAAGTAGTACATTTTTTATCCTGATGTAAGCTTATAATCGCTTTACGATTTTTTCCGGCGGTACCGGTGAAAATAGCATATGCATCAGCTGAAGTATTTTCGAAATATTGCATAAAAAGTGGCACTGGATTTTCAATGAAAAAAGAACCAGAGGTGAACATAGAATCACATCCTAAATAATAACTAGTCTTCATCAAAGTTCGATAACATTTGGCTTTCCAACCATCATTATTGTACAAATCTAAAAAGACCGGTCGATTATTAGATGCAGGAAATATCCAACGGATACTTTTATCTGGATTATTGATGTAATAAAATTTTAGGGCATTTTTACTACAATTGTTTTTATCCAAGTGAATGACACCTTGCTGATCTTTAAAAAAAAGCTGTTGCAAAATAGTAAGGTCTTTTATTGAAATCATAATCGTTGAATTTTGACTAACATATTTTGATCGGAAAACGCTTTTTTGTCTTTCGCCTTTATACCCAAAATCATGAAGAGAATTAAAAATTGATAAAACATGATGCTATAATTCGCTTCACCAAAAATGCCAAATTCAGTCATTGAATTAATAAAGATGGGAATAAATAGAGCAATAGATAATTGTTTGATGTATGTGTCTTGATGAAGAATAAAAGCATATAGCGTTGCGATCATCTGAAATAAAACAATAAATGCACCAACTAGACCTAGGTTGATAAGAACTTGCACAAAAGTATTATGAGTCATTGAGGCTGCATAAGCATGGATACTATCGAATTTATCCGTGAAAGGGGAGGGACTAATACTCATGAAACCATAACCTAAAATCGGTCGATCAGGAAAACCAAAAGTAATTAAATCTGACCAAAAAGGTAAGCGCCCTGTCATGCTCATTACCTCGCTGACATCTCCTTCTTTGATGATAATAGTATTGACCAAAACAGGTAAAACGAAAATCCCACCGATGAGTGTCAAGAGCTGTAGTTTTCGATTTCCTGATTGATAAATGAACAATAGACTTACCAACATAAAACCACCTAAGGAGGATCGAGATTGAGTCAATAAAAGTACACCAATGTTGATGACTAAAAATAATATATTCCAAAATTTAGATTTCCCTTTGAATAATTCTAAGTAATTCATAGCAGCACCAATAGATGCCAACATACCCAACTCATTTGGGTTGATAATGAATCCTCCTAAACGGGAAACTGCACCGCCATGGGTGTCTCTAAAAAAAGTAGAAGGATCGATGTACAAGCCAATCAAAAATGCGATGGAAATAATCGTTATGGAAATAGATAATAATTGACTGAAATCAGCATGCCCTTTACTTTTGAAATTGTATAAAACTTGTAAGTGATAAAAGAAAATAACAAAAGCAATAGACTCAAAAAGCATCATCAATTGGAGTACTGTAAACTGAATGTTTGTGGACCAAAGAATAGATGCAAATCCTAATAAAGCATAAAGTAAGTATAGGACACCACTGGTGATATTAGAATACTGAAATTTAATATCGCGATTCTTTGCAAGCATTATTAATAATAAAAACATAGAAGAACCAGTCATTAAAAAACGTAGACCAATCTTTACCACACGAGTGACTCCAATAGAGCTGGGGAACAAGGTGAAATAACTAGTGATACGCAATAGAAGGATAAGCGTAATGACAATAAGTAAGTATTGTTTTTTATTGGCCGATATGTTAGTTAATGTTTTCATTGTCCGTAAACAGCTACTAATTGTTGAGCCACTTTTACCCAATTAAATTGAGACGCCACCATGTTTCGAGCACGTATACCGATAGCTTTAAGTTGATCTTTTTGGAAAAGAGATTCGGCGTTTTCCATCATCTCTGCAATGCTTGAAACCGTATTGTGATTGATCGGTAGTCCTGAATAGTGCCGACGAAAATATCCATTGATATTGGTGGCTTCACTCGTGATACAAACTTTTTTCATCGCTGCAGCTTCGAGTACCGCGGTAGGAAAACCTTCCATGCGTGAGGTATGTAAAAACACATCAAAACCAGCAATTAATTCATATTTTTCCACTCCAAATTTAGCTCCGTGAAAAGTAACTAAATGATCGATTTTCAATTCCTTACATAGTTTCTCTAAGGCTGGTCTATCTTTCCCGTCGCCAATTAACTCAAGAGTTCCTGTATTATTTTTTTGTATAAAATTATGAAATGCTCGAATAGTTAAATCCAATCCTTTATGAAAAATAGCAAGACGACCACAAAATCCAAACACAATATTTTTCCCTCTCTTTTTTTCAAAATCTGGAATACTCCAAAGGTCTTGTCCATTTGGAATAAGATGTTTATTATTCGTTTTGATTAACTGTTCGGTAAAGTTTAATTCTTGAATACCTAGCAGTTGCATGGCTTTTGCATTTTTAATCAAAGTGGATTCGAACAGATGGAAGTACAGTTTTTTGACAAAGGTGTTTTTCATCATGGCTCCTTCAGTCAAGGCGCCATGAGGCGTATATGCATAGGGAATTTCTTTTCGTTTTAGTAAGCGCGCAACGTGATAAAACTCAGGAATGAAAGAACCATGAATATGTACAATGCTCGTAGGCGAAAGTGATTGTATGGATTTCTCCAAGTTAGGATCTAGCTTTAATTTATTTTTAGATTGTTGGAACAATTGAGTTTTGAAATTTCGAGATGGATAGTTTTTAGTTAAACTATTGGCAATCCCCCAAAGGCAAACATCGTGTCCCATCTCCGTTTGTGTAGTCGCTAATTGATAAGCCACTTTATTAATACCATTCATTCTTTCAGGGTTGGCTTTACCGAGTACTAAATGTATGATTTGCATGCTTTTGTATTTTGAAAAAGTAAAAAGAATAAATGGAAAGGGTAATCAATTGGGTGGAAAGCAAACCAGCGATTAAACCAGTCATGCCCCATTGAGTTATAAATAGATGTGCAGTCAAAAGACTGAAAATAGTAGAACAAACATAAGCGATAAACAAGGGGTAGGTCTGCTCGATTGTCCGAAGGGCAAATTGAAAGGGATGGCCTAAAAAAACTAAGACATATAAAAGACAGTAAGCGATAATTAGGTAACTATATTCTAAATATTCACTGCCATATAAATTGGTGATCAACCAAGGAGCCATTCCTGCTATGATCATTAATAGGACTAAAAAAATCATGCCGATTTGCAAAGTTGTTTTTATTAAATATTTAGACATAGCTGACCAACCTTTTTGTTGTAATTGTTGGGCTGCTTCAATTGGTATTATATTTTCCATGGTAAGAAAAATAATATGGCAAAATCCCATAAGATTTTGGACCATTCGTAGGGCTCCTACTGCAATGGGACCGAGAACACTAGCGCCGATGATGATGAAAAAATTTCCAGAA
>CAYTVR010000055.1:0-8158 GCA_964441245.1 uncultured Saprospiraceae bacterium
ACAATATTAACTTCAGTGAACCCTATTATATAACTTAATTTCGTGAACTACTTAAGTATGAAGGGATCCTAAGAACGAGCAACCAATAACAAATGGCTAAAGTCGTGCTAAGAAGGTATAATTTTAATCAACACTACTCCTGTTGGATTCCTACACCACTATAAGAATAAGTAACCATCGGATTAATACTAAAATCGTATTGATAAATTAAAGTTGTTCCTTCAATTTTCCCTATAAAATTTTTCTGAGAACAATCTCTTAAAGGCACAAAAGAAGTTTGACTCAAATTGAATCGAAGATTGCTATCACAGCCTCCTATTTCAAAACCAAAAGTTTCAATTTGCTTCTTTTCTGTTTTGGATACAGATACAGACATGATTCTAGTCGAGACAATCTGACCACTTTCATCATAAGTGGTATCTCAAACAATATAGTTACCACGAAAAGTATCCGCTAAATAGACACAGGTACTATTATTAATCTCAACTTCAGAGTCATAATTTTCAGCTTCTGGATCATTGCAACCTTCTTTAGCTTCATCTTTCCCACAACTAGTAAGCGTAAAAAGAATCGTAAATATCAAGGTCACCCGTAGAATTATAAAAGTAGTTTTAAGCATAAATATTTTTTGAATTTTTAAATAATAAAATACAAAAATACTCAATTAAAACCGATGGGTCAATAGATCATAACAAAGAGCTGCAGACCATGAAAAACTATGGGTTCCATATCCTGCTGCATCCGTCGCTCCTTTTCTCGGATCAAAATACTCATAAAAACCATTGTCACTTAACAACGCAAGGGTATCGTCTTTTACATGCTCGGCAATGTCATTAAAATCATAATTGAGTAAGCCTTGATATAGCATCCAATTCATATTGATCCAGATGGGCCCACGCCAATATTTCGCAGGATTGAAAGCATCAGACAATTGATCACAAGTAGCACAGAGATATAGAGAGTTTTCATCCGGGCCATAAAAGCCATCTCCCAATAACACTTGGAGCATCATTTCTGCTTGATCTTGATCAGGAATATTGCCAAACATCGGTAACAAAGCGGAAGAGGTCGGAACTGCAATTCGCTCATCTGCTCGTAAATCCCATGCATCATATCCTCCAGCTTCTTCATTCCACAATTTTTCATTCATGCTCCATATCGTCAAATCATTCCAAGCCACTAAATCAGAGACATCTCCTCCGATCAATTGTGCAATTTCAATCATACACTCATTAGATCTAACTAAAATTGTATTAAATAAAGGATCTTGCACTAAGAAAGGACTTTGCTCAAAAATGGTTTTATCCTCATATTGGTTGGATCGATATAAATCTACTAAATGAACATAACGATCATAATCCAAGTCACTTGGCCGATGCAATGCAGCTGCCTGATTTTGCAAATCTTTTCGTTCATAACTTGGAATCTCTAGTTGGGAAGGATCTATTTTGGACAAAGGCCCATCCCAGGTTGGTGAGTTATCTGTCCCCGATTCCCAAGGATGATTGATATGAATCAATCCTTCGTCTAAGGGATCTCTATTTTCATAAAAATAGCGATGAAGTGCCATGACTTTAGGAAACATTTCCTTTAAAAAGGCTCTTGCTTTTTCCTTATCCGCTGCACGTTCATAAATATTCCATAAGGCAAAACCATGAACGGGTGGCATCGTGATTCCTGAAGTTGCAGTATCCTTCGGTGCATGAGTAGAACGATGAGATTGCCAAAAATCAGCTCCCGGAAAATATTGACCATCGCTTTCTTTTTCTGGACGAAAAACGATCTGTGGCAACATACCATTGGCCCATTGGCCCCGAAAGAGCGATCGCAATTCTGTCATCGATTTTTCTAAATCAAAATGCGCATAAGCAATCGCAATAAATCCTGCGTCCCAATTCCATTGATGTGGATATAAACTTGGAGCTGGTTTTGTAAATTCTCCTGTCCAATTTTTTTCTAACACAGCTTTTGCTGCTTCTTTTAGTTGTCTCTTATTTTCAAACATTGTCTTTTATACTCTATTGGGGTGTTAAAGTGTTCGTGTATTGAGGTCTTCTATTTCGAACTTTACCATCTGAATACTTGAATAAATTAACACTATAAATCTTTCTTCTTAAAATAAAAATACACCGGTAAACCTAAAGCCAAAACAGCCAAACCGCCTAAAGCCTGTACTGGTTTTTCAATCAACGTACTGACAACGAAGGCCGAAGCAATCAAAATAAAAACTAAGGGAACTATAGGATAGGCAGGTGTTTTGACCAGTCGTTCTTGGTCTTTTAATCTCTTTCTAAAAATAAATATACTAATCCCTGCTAATATCATAAAAACGATATCCATAAAGGTAACATAGGTTATCAACTTACCAAAACTTTTCATCAGCAATAACAAGACAATTGCCCAGATAGCTTGAACGATCATTGCATAAATGGGGGTCTTATATTTAGGGTGAATATAAGCTAGTGAGGGGAAAAAGATACCGTCTTTCGCCATAGCGAAATAAATTCGTGGAGCAGTCATGGTGTAAATACCAATCGTTCCAAATATGGAAATGGAAATAGCAATAGTGACTAATTTTCCGCCAAGGGGAATCACAGAAGCGACTGCATCTCCAGCTACTTTTTCTGTTCCTGCAATGACATCCAATGGTAATAAAAGCATATAGGATAAATTGACAAAAAGATAAATGATCGTGACGACTAAGACACCGATCACCATCGCCAATGGAACACTTCGTTTTGCGTTGATCGCTTCACCTGCTAAATAGGAAGTGTGATGCCATCCACCTAAAGAAAACAAAACACCAATCAAAGCCACTAACATACTTTGCATCAAATTATCGGGCGTGTGCGTTATGGAAAAATCTAAGTTAACATTACTCGGATCATAAAAAATAAAACCAACAGCTACAATCGCAATTATCGCTAATAATTTTAAACCCGTAAACAAATTGGCAAAAACCTGGCTTATGTTCACACCCAAAATATTGATAAGGGTTAATCCTGAAATGAGACCAACGGCGACGACCAATTTCATCACATCTGTTAAAGGAATAAAAAAGGTGAGATATTCTGTAAATGCAACGGTCAAGGCAGCTAAAGCACCTGTATTAATAACTAGTAAAATGACCCAGCCGTAAAGGAATCCAGCCATTTCTCCATAGGCTTCTTTGATATAAACATAGACTCCTCCAGCTTTAGGAAAAAGAGAACCTAACTCTGCAAAAGTCAAAGCTCCAGTCAAAGCAATCAATCCTCCTAATGCCCAAACCATCAAGATGAGACTTGGATTGGGAATGAGTTTGACAATATCCGCAGCAGCAACAAAGATTCCTGAACCGATACATGAACCGATCGCAATCATTGTTAAACCATAAAGATTAAGTTTTTTATTAAGTTGGCTCATTGTCGTCGTTTGTGGGTTCAAAATAGGGAAAATTAATCGCAGAGTTTATAAAGAAGGGAAAGATTTATATCCAGCAGCTTTTGAATTTATTTTAAATAAAAAAATCTTTTTACCTCTTTTTTTCACCTTCGTGCAATATTTCAGTTTTTTGTTGGGTCTTATAGATAGAATTTGTGTCGTGGTATCCCGAATTTCATTTGCCCTGCGCCAGGATTTCCACCTTGTTTCAATGATGATGTTTATTTAAATTAGAATTTTATGAAAAAAATAATACTGCTCTTTGGGGTGATCTTTATGACCAGTAACGCGAGTTTTCTAAAGGCTCAAGTTTCGGGGCCTCAATTGAGTCCATTTCAGAAGACTGAAACTAGAGTTGGGATTGTCAATGTGACTCTTGAATACTCTCGTCCATCGATGCGTGGTAGAACCATCTTTGGAGGATTGGTCCCTTTCGGGAAAATTTGGCGGACTGGTGCCAATAAGAATACTAAAATTATTTTTAAAGATAAAGTGCTTATTGGTGATCAAGAGTTAAAGGCAGGTACTTATAGTCTTTTTACAAAACCAAATCAAGATCAGTGGGAAATTTATTTCCATACCGAGTTAGATGAATATGGTGTTGGTGAAACATTAGATCCCAAAAATATCCTTGTGCAAATGACGATTCCGGTTGTCAGCTTAAATCGGGATGTTGAATCACTCGCTATTAGTTTTGATCATCTGACCACAAGTTCTGCTATTTTAGGAATTACTTGGGAACGTACTTATATTCCCATCCCAATAAAAATTCCAACTGATGAGATCATTCAAGACCAACTTTTTGATGCCAATATCGATTTAGCAGGAGATTATGAATCTGCGGCTTGGACTTATTATGAAAATGAAAAGGATTATAAAAAAGCATTAACTAATATCAATAAATGCATTTCCTTGATGGAAAAAGAAGAACCTTTCGAACTGTGGTTAAAAGGAGAAGGTAACTTAGATAATCCCAATCGTCCTCGTCGATATCTGTTGAAATCACAAATCCATGAAAAATTAGGCGAGATGGACAAAGCCATTACGGCCGCTAAGCAATCCATGCAAATTGCTAAAAAAATAAAGAGTAAATATTATATCAAAACAAATACTGAGCATTTAAAGAAATGGACCGCCAACAAATAAATTCAAATTATCGTATAACTAATTATCGATAATATGGACAAGCAAGTGATGATTAGTGAAGAAGATTTAATTCAACGAATTATCAAAAGAGATCGTAAGGCCTCCTTTGTGTTATATCATCGCTATGCTCGACAAATGCTAAACGTTGCTTATAGAATTTTAAAAGAAGAGGAAGAAGCCAAAGATGTTTTACAAGAATCTTTTTTAAAAGCTTTTCGCGAATTAAATAAATTAAAAAATCCTGCTGGATTTGGTGGATGGCTCAAAAAAATTGTGGTCAACACCGCGATCAATCATGCTAAAAAAAGAAAATTATTCTTAGTTGATTTTTCGGAGGAATTGAATGAACGTTATCTCACAAAAATAGAGGATCATACCTCAGACAACTTTGCCATCAACCTCGAACAAGCCAAAAAAGCATTGATGGAATTACCGAATGGCTATCGCACCGTTTTGAGTTTGTACCTTATTGAAGGATATGATCATCAAGAAATCGCCAATATTTTAGACATCAGCGTGTCGACTTCATTGACACAGTATAGCCGCGGAAAGAAAAAATTAATCCGGATCATTGAACAAATTAATAAAGAAAAATAAAGATGGACTTTATAGAAAAATATTTTAAAAAGCACCAAGATGAATTTGATTACATTCATCCAGATTCGAGTAGTTGGGAAAATTTAGAAAAGGAATTATTTCCTTCTAAATCCAAGAAAGTGCCGGTCTACCAAAATCTTTTTAAAATCGCAGCACTTTTAGCTGTAGGATTATTTGCAGCTGTTTTATTTTTAAATAAAGAAAAAAACATGCATACCGAACTTGTTGGACTCGAGGAAAACATGTTGTTTCCAGATGTATCGCTGCGCAATCCAGATGGACAATCCATTGCCCTTTCCTCCTTAAAAGGAAAAGTAGTATTGGTCGAATTCTGGGCATCTTATTGTATGGTTTGCACCGAAGAACATTGTTACTATTTCAAACCACTTTACAATAACTTTAAAGATAAAGGCTTTGAAATCTATTCGGTGTCCATCGATTCTAGTGCCAATAACTGGTTAAAAATGATCGATCGAAATGAATTAGATTGGATTCAAGTTTCGGATCTCATGGGAACAGACTCCCCTATTTCAAAACAGTTTGCCGTCAACTCTTTACCAACCAATTACTTATTGGATCAAGATGGAAAAATTATCGCAAAAAATGTCGATGTTTCCAAACTAGAAGAAACATTACCAGCTATATTAGCATATAAAGAATAAGCGAAGCAATAAAACCGTAAAAAAGCATAACTTTATTTCGAATTTATTCGTTATAGGCATTTATTAAAAAGGAGCTAAATGATTTCGTTTGGTATTTTGGTCAACCAAATAAATTTGGTTGTCAAAGCAAAGCTTTGAAAGCGTAAAAACTTGAACGTCATTATATATTTTGACCAAATGAAATCATAAAGAACCATTAAAAAAACATTATTCAATATAACTTTGTCATAAAATAAAAAAAATGAAAAACGTATTCCTCTTATTATTACCTATTTTATTTTTAGCGTGTAACGCACCTTCTGCTCAAGAAAAAGTAGATAACACTAAAATTAATTGGATATCACTTGAAGAAGCTCAAGCTAAAAACAAGAAAAATCCAAAGAAAATTATGGTAGACATGTACACGCATTGGTGTGGACCTTGCAAAATGATGATGCGCTCTACGTTTACAGATGCAGAAGTCATCAAACATGTGAACGAAAATTATTATGCTGTAAAGTTTAATGCAGAATCAAGTGATCCTGTCAAGTTCAAACAAAAAGAATATACTAATCCAAATTTTGACCCAAACAAAGGAAAAAATCGTAGAAACTTTCCGCATCAGTTTACCCAAGCCATGGGTATCCGAGGCTATCCGACACTTCTTATTTTGGATGATCAATTAAATGTCATTCAAAAAATAGTTGGCTTCAAAAAAGCACCACAGTTATTACCTACCTTGAATGCTTTAGCAGCGAAGTAAAAGAGAGTAGTCAAAATATATAAATCAGGAGGCCCACAGTCGTTACGATCGTGGGCCTCCTGATTTATAGCTTGTATATCCTTCCTCTTAATTCAACTCTTTTAAAGCTACTTGAACTATATCTCTCCAAGCTTTGTATCCTTTTCGATTCATGTGTAATCCGTCTTCGATAAAAATGGTAGAATCAATGGTACCCGCTTCAGTCAACATCGGGGGCGTAATATCCAGATAAGTTAAGCTTTCTTGGGAGGCTATAAAGTTGGCAATTAATTGATTCCCTTTTTGATAGTCAGGCCATAAGTTCCATCTAGCAATAGATGGTTTCATCGGAAGGAAATAAATTTCTGTTTCTGGTAATTTTGCTCGGACTAGTTTGACTAATTTTTTAAATGAGCGAAATACTTTTAGCGGTGAGGCGCCTTCTGAAATATCATTTTCACCACAGTATAAAACGATGGTCGTAGGTGCATAAGGAAAAATAATCTGATCTGCATAATGAATCACCTCTGGTAAAGTAGATCCTCCAAATCCTCGATTGATGGCTTTCATCGGCGCCATATCGACTTCCAAACTATCCCACATTCGGATACTTGAACTGCCTATAAACAAAATACTTCCATCCTCTGGCATTTTGGATTGGTCTGCTTGCGCAAAACGATCTATCTCTTTTTGAAAGCGATTCAAATTCGTATTCAAAGTTTGTGTTGCGGTCATGCCCGCATTGTTTGCCCTTGGTTTTTGATCTCCTTTACAGGAAAATAAAAACAGTAGACCGCTTAGTATAAAAATTAGTTTCTTCATAAATTGATCTTTAGTACAACTCAAAATATTTTAATCTGTTTTGATCTTTTCTTTTACCCAAAGTAATTTTAAATTCCAATTATGGATGGAATGGTATTTTATTGAATCTGCATAATTATTGAGCTTGATACCTTTTGCAGCAAAAGCTTGATTCGAATCTTGTTCATATTTTTCAGCAATGATCATTGCGGGATCAAAAGTCTCGATTACTTTTTCATCATTAAAATAACCTTTCCAAATCGGAATGGAAATCGCTTTGCTATTCCAAGTCAATGCCGGTGCCCATGCCCCAACAATTGGCCGGTCTTTAAAGTCAAAGTTAGCTAAATATTGATTGATTTCTAAAATACTGTAGGTTCGACTTCTTAGCGCAGCTGAATAATGCATGGTATTCTGAATGCCCATAGCCAATAATAAAATCAATGAAACACCTCGACAAGCTAAAATCCAATTGCTTTTCTTTTGGGTTTGAAATAATTCTAAAGTAACTAAAGACATGATCATACCCATCGTAAAAAACAGGGGAATCAAATATCGGGTAGGCAAATAAGTCATCGGTATCTTATGTAATTCCAAAATAATCCAACAATTCAAAGCCACAAACAACATAGAAAAACGTCTGTTCTTTTTGGCGAAAGCCAGCCCTACTCCAATCATAAAAAAAACGAAATAACAACAGGTAAAAAATTTCAAATAAACAGCACCAAAAATTCTATCAATCGTAAAAACCAAATGATCATACAAGCCTGCTAAGTCAATGAATTCTCCAATTTGTCCTTCCATTTTT
>CAYTVR010000055.1:8168-33956 GCA_964441245.1 uncultured Saprospiraceae bacterium
AGTCAATGAATCTTCCTCCTGTTTGATCTTGAATCACATAATCGTATAATTCTTGATTGGGTAAATACCAAAACAAAACATAAAGCAACAGATATGCTCCAAGTATTCCTCCGGTCATCAATAGTTGTCGTACTCCTTTTTTTCTATCGATCCAATTGAACAGCCAAAATAAAATCAACAGGCCCGGAAGTAAAGCTAAGGCATATAAAAATTGAATTTTTAAATAATAAGACAAGGAAATGAATGTGGCCGATAAAAAACTTGGTTTAAAACGACCATTAGATTTCGAGGATCTGAGGGTAATCACCACTGCTAAAAAAATGAAAGCAGTCGATAATATTTCTGCTAAACAAAAATGAAAAAAGTGGAAAATATAAAATTGAAGATAAACCAAAACAAAGGCTATCATTCCCAATTGCGCATAATATTTATTGAAAGCAAATATCCAAAGACAAATACTCAATGACAATAATAAAATGGTTAACCGGCCGACAACGAGCGTGGTTCCAAACACTTTGAAGGGAGGAATTAACAAGGCACTATACAAGGGATTTTTCACCACACAATCTCCATTCTCGAAAGTCAAATCACCGTGATTGACCAAATTGCGCACTTGACAAGTGTACAATCCTTCATCAATATTAGCGCCTCGACTGGTGGAAATATTGATATCTGGATCAGAAAATAAAAAAGGAAATTGCAAAGCCATTAGCATCAATCCCCAAATGAAGGCCAGCAAGATATTTTTTCTCTGCATGTTTTGCTCGACTATGAAATGATCATGTTTCTTTCAGCATGTAAATGTAGTCACATAAAAAATGAAAACAAAACACGGTAGATTTGTTTTCACTTTTTGACTTTCGTCAAATAAAATTAGAACTTTTAATGAAAGTTCCATATCATTTCAGCCAATACCAAATAATTACTTACATCTGTTTCACTTTTTGATTCTTAGACAAACTCTGTATTTATAGACATTCAAAAATGAAAAAGGCACTTTTTTTTCAACTAATTATAATAAGCTTCTTCAGTTAAAAACACTTCTCTTCTTTTCTCAGATTCAATGTAATTTCCATTCACATATTTCCACTTTCCAGAAAGCATGTAGGTTGAAGTTGGATCATCTTCTTCATACATTTGATACTTATATAAAATCGATTTTGTCGTTTTATCATAAATCAATTCGCATAAAACATCATCATCACTAGCTAAATTAGAACCACAAGATTTTAATTCCCAAATCGATGGATATGTCTTACCTAGTTTCAATTGATAAACCACCTTACAATCTATTGATTCTATTGATCTTGGTCTTATAGCGTAATTCGTAAAAACTAAATAACTTATTGAATCAAGTTGGATCAAGCTATCTATTTTTCCTTGTATCTTTTTTATGTTTTTTATCGAAATATTGGAGTTCCCTTCGCTATGAAAATCTATGAAATTTTCATAGAAAGCATTACAATATATACCACAAGATTCTCCTTCAAAACTAAATATCTTAAACTTAAAATCTGGTGAGTAATATACTTTTCCAGGATTTAAAATTTCTCCTTTATCCATGTCTATTTCATGTTCATTAAAGACTTTTGTATACAGTTCTTTTAACTTAATGGAATCAAGTTTCATGGTATCTTGTTCTGTTCTAACTAATTTATCCACTACTTCATGGCAACCTATACCAGTCAGACAAATCAAAAAAAACACTAAATATTTTAGGTTATATATCACTTCAAAAAATTATACATTTAAAAAACGCTAAGCCCATCATAGATTTTCCGTGTTTCATCGCTAGTTCCACTTCTTCTTAGGATTTATTAATCAAATCTAAAATTTCATTGAGTACCCTGTCCTTACCATCTGTAATATCCTCTACTGCTTTTTGAATTGGGATATCAGGTTTTATTCCTCCATCTGGTCCAATGGATTCATCATCTTGAGGTATAACCAAACTAATAACTCCTATGTCTACTTCCACTTTCGTATGAGGTAATCTTAAAAAAAAGATAGATCCTGCATTAATCCCTCTTTGACTACCTCCAGTTTCTTCTCCTACTATTTGTATCGAATTTATTTTCTTCGCGTAGGTCGCCATTAAGTGTGTTGCAGAACTATTTTGTGCATCAGTTATTAAATAAGATTTTCCCTTATAACCATTTTTCTTTGGTCTGAAAGTTTGTCCAGGAAGTGAAAATTTATCTTTTAAAAAATATCTACCATTATTACTTTCCTTTTTCACTCTTCTAGTAAAATTATAAGGAACATTATCCCAGGTACTAATATAATTTCGAAAATGGTCTGGTATTTTCAAATATCTAACAGAGGCTTCAACACCTTTCACTGTCAGCGGTTCTTGTATTAGATGCTCCAAAATATACTTCCCAATTACATCCTGTCCTCCTTCATTTCCCCTTATATCAATAATCAAGTTGGCGACCTTTTTTTCATTTAGTTCTTTAAACATTACATCAATGTATCCTTCCCAATCAAAGTCTGGAGCACTTGTCGCATAAGCAAATGACTTGATTTTTAAAAGGCCTACGTTTTCCTCAATCATCTTGAACTCCCATCCATCTTCAAAAGATGTTTCCAATCCTTCATATCGATCATTCAATATATAATCTCTATTCGTTTTAGAAATTGCAGGTACTGTAACATTAAAAATTTCTTCTTTCTTATAATCCTTTAATTGAAAATCATAGCTACTTGTATCTCCAAACTCTAATGGATAAAAAATATCGAATAAGGCATATTTTTCTGTTCCATCAATAACTAGCCGTTCTAATTGCTTTTGATAATTATTGCCATCAGAAGTGATGTACTGGGTGAGTCTCGACATAATCTCAGTGGCACTCACTCCATTAATGGAAAGTATCTCTAAACCAGGTTGGAGCAATTCGCTTGTTGATGCATTTTTATCAATAAACATTCGTTCGTTCAATCTATTAAAAGTCAAGGGGAGTTTATTGGGCTGATTAAGAACAGCCATTTGAATATTTATTCCTTGGTTCCAAAGATTAGTAAATGTATGACCACATTTAATTTTTGTTAAAAATTTAGAAATCTGTTTAAAGGAATTAACCATCGTAGGTTCTGATAAAATTTCATTTTCAAGTAATTTGAAATCCTCTTGTAAAAACGCAGAATCTCTATATCTGTAAATATTAGGATGCACATATTCTAATATTTCTTTCAACACACTGATATCTTCACTAATCTGATCCTTTGTATAGACTAATTTGGCCAGTTGATCTTTATCAAAAAATGGATATTCATTAAAGATGTATTGTTCATTCATCTCAGGAATATTGAACCACAATGTTCTATCATTCCCTCTTATCAATTCTTCTTCACCATTTTTCACAAATTTAAAACGCAGTCTTTTTTGGGAAGTCTTAAATGTGATGGTTGTTTCGTAAATTCCATCCGCATTATTATCAGTCAACAACAGTTCTTTTTTCTCAGATAATGGTTTTACATTTCCCTTTATGCCCACACTTTTGACATTTTCGACATTACTCATATCAACCTTTAAGGTGACCGTATATTTTTGAGCCTTACAAGAAACCAATAAAAGGAAGAAAAAAAAACAGACAAAATACTTCATACGTAATAATTATGTTTGAAAATAAATTCAATAAAACATGGTCATTCGATATCAAAATAAAACAAGTGCCTTAAATTTCAAGACTTCACTAAATCCAAAAAAAGAATGATTTATTTTCTATTTTCCTATCATTCCTTTTAGGAAAAAATCAGTTAAGGATCATGATAATTTTTTCACAACAAGGCTCATTTCTAGAAACTACATCAGATATACAAACAAAATATATTCCTGCAGCAAGAAAAGAAAGATCAATTTTAGAAGAGGAAATTTCTATCATGCTATTGAATATGTTATGAGCTTTTATTTTACTCTTTTAAAACAATTACTTTAGCTTAAGTACTTAGACAAATACGATCAACGAAGTACTGTGATTTTTTCGGTCGCTATTTTTTCTCCAACCTGTATTATAACAAAATAAACTCCTTGTTCTACCAAATTGAATTGCCTTTCATCAATCAACTCAATTTCATTCAACGCGTAATTATTGCTCAATACCATGGAGCCTTTAGCATCCATAATCTTAATACTTACATTTTCGGATATTGAACTTTGAATTTGAATATTAAATTGACCTCTACTCGGATTCGGGAATACCTCCACCAATTTATTTTCATTTAAAAATGAAATCGCCGCTACATTAGAATAGAAAACCCTTCCATCTAAATCAATTTGTTTGAGCCTATAATAGTTATTGCCTAAATGTGGCGCATCATCTACATAAAAATATTGTTGACGTATTTCTACTGTCCCTTGGCCTCGTATAAAATCTAAATCTTCCCATATGCGACCATCTCTACTTCGCTGAACTTGAAAGCCTAAATTATTTTCTTCAGAAGCAGTTGTCCATTCAAGTAAAGTCCCTTTTTCACCTTTCTGTAAAACAGCATGAAAGTTTATTAATTCAACGGGTAAACTTATGTTACTAAATTCAACTAAACTCAAAGGATTATTATTTGCAGACACGGACCAATTACCTATATCTGTGAGAATAGAATTTGTAACTATATTGCTACGAAGTCCATCCATAAAATTCCCATGATCTGTAGTTGAACTTTGTAAATCAACAGATATAAAATTAGTACTGCATGGACAATTCCCATCGCTTCCAGGGTTTGGATCAACAGAAGCACCATCATGGATGACGAAAGAAAATATTTCATCTACGTTATTATCAGGATCGGTAGTACTACTTGCAGAAAAGATACTAAGCCCCTCATTCGAAAGTGAAATAGCATCTCCATAAGGACTTGTAGCCGCTGGATTTGCAGGGCCATTTAAACTAGAGGTCGCAGTCCACGCATTATTGGAAATCTCTTCAAATCGTATTAGCGTGCCTTTAAGCCAAGTTCCAGTCCAAGTAATTTGCCAGGTACCATCATTTGTATTATCTCTATTAAAATCATTATTATTTGGATCATAATCTGTCTCGGTAATAAATAGAAGTGTAGAAGAAGGAAGATCCTCTAGGGCTACCACTGCAAATCCATCTGAACTATCATAATTGAATCCCGTAACTATAGCCTGACTGTTTATAGTAGGGAGGTAAGCTACAAAAAGTAAAAAAAAGAATAGTTGTTTTAAAAATGTCATGATTTTCATTTGAATCCGATTGATAATTTGATACGTTCTAAAGCAGTTGGATTATGTTTGATTAAACTTAATATTTAAACAACTACCATGTAGTATCAGAAAATTGACATTTTACTATCCGCGTATTTTTTATTTCCTAACGCATACTTTTTATTTAAAGTGATTTAATTTTATAGCATATTCTCTCTAGCCGATGTCTTACAAAACTTCAGACTTTCTATTTTCATAAAAGCAAAGTGATTTTATTTGATTAATATTGTATATAAAATAGAATATCAGATAAGACTAAAATAAAAACCAATAACCATCTATAGGTGTCAAAGACGACAATTTACTACCGCTACAACTACCTCGACCGTCCCACACAAATAAGGAAATGAACCTTAAGTTCGAATCACATTTATAAACTGTTAATTTTTAGCAATAAAAAAAAATACAGAATAACATTTTAAGGAGTAAATTTATCCTTCAACGAATGAACAAAAAATTTATAAATCAAAATAATACCTTTAAAAATTAGATAATGAAAAAATTATACTTGAGTACCCTATTTTATTTTTTAATGGGTTTCATTCATAGCCAAACAATAGAAGTAATCGTCACAGATTCTATAATGTGCAAGGCTGAAAATTATTCGTATTTATTAAGCGCAAATTTTGGAGGTATCAATAAAACTAGAAAAAAAGATAAATTTAAAAATGAATTAACCACACACTACAAAAGCAAATATGTTTTTCTCTATGAAGAAAAAGTAGGAGATGTTAGAGATTATTATTGGACCGTTACGTATGAAATTAATTTTAAAGAAATAAAGGATAAAGAATATTTTGAAATGAAAATGAAATCAGAAAAACACTTATATTCACTGTCGTTATTCCAAATAAAAATAGCATACGAAGAAAAAGAAAAAATAAGGCTAATCAAAAAATTAATTCAGAAAGGAAAAGAAAAAGCAACCATACTAGCCCAAGGGATGGGACGAAATCTAGGCGACTTAAAAACCGTGGAAGAATCGAAAAACACAGGTCAAAATAATCCTGAAGATATCGTAATAATTCAACAATTAGGAAAAATGGACAGGTTTGGTAAAAAGAAGAAAGTGACAAAAATGAAGACATTGAGAATTACATTTGATACAGAAAAATAAAGTCGGTGAGTGGTACATGATTGTATAATCGTTTTAGAGCATGTGTTGTACGAAGATGCCATTACAAAAAGATTACACATTATTTTTGTATTTCAGAAGCCTGACTTTATCAAAAAAATGGTATTGTCCTAAAATTTATATTCTTTACATTTATTAAAATATACCCTTCCCTTAAGGAATCGATTGCCTAAAAAAAGTAATAAACTTTTCATCCAATCATTTGAATGGTAATTGTGCTTTAGTTCATTCTTAATTACGAAATATATGTGTCATTAAATCAAATACATCACATGCTTAAAACGGTTATTATCGAAGATGAAATTAACAGCAGAGAGCTTTTAAAAAAAATGCTTTTAGAATATTGTAGTGATGTTTCATTAATTGGAATGGCTGTAGATGTTCCTAGTGGTATAGAGTTGATCAAAGAGACCAAACCAGATCTTATATTTCTTGATATAGAAATGCCAGAGGGAAATGGGTTTGATGTATTAATAGCTTTTCCTGATCCAAGCTTTAAAGTTGTTTTCGTTACAGGATATG
This sequence comes from uncultured Saprospiraceae bacterium, assembly GCA_964441245.1. Taxonomy (GTDB): domain Bacteria; phylum Bacteroidota; class Bacteroidia; order Chitinophagales; family Saprospiraceae; genus JALZUU01. Next base: position 15,053 of record CAYTVR010000055.1, read on the forward strand.
ATCATTATGCTATTAAGGCCATCAAATTTGCTGCCTTAGATTACCTACTTAAACCTGTACATCTGGAAGAACTAGAATTTTCTATAAATCGTGCAAAAAATCACCTTCCCTACTATTCTAAAAATTTACAATTTTTAAAAAATAATTTAAACACAAAAACAGAGCGTATAGAACATATTATGTTACCAGATAGTAAGAGTCATCGTATTATCTTATTGGATAATATTCTATATTTAAAGGCAGAACGTACCTATGTTTGTTTTTATTTAACCAATAAACAGGAACATATTGTTTGTCATCCACTTCAATATTATCAAGACCTCTTGTCAGAATCTAGCTTCTTTAGAATCCATAAATCATATATTATTAATACTCGGAAAATTGTAAAAATCGAAAAAGGAAGAGGTGGCTTTGTTCATTTAACAGAGGATATAAAATTGCCCATTGCTTTACGTAGAAAATCTTCATTTATGAAATTTTTAGCTCGACTAAAATAAATTACACATGCAAAAAAATAGGCTTTCGAAGCAAAATTATACTTTTTCAAGGGCTATTCATTTTAGTGAATAATGGTCAAACAACTCTTTTTTTTAATACTCATCTTGCATGCCTTTATTAATGAGGTCAATGGACAAATTCCATTTTATATAAATTATGATACCAAAAATGGTCTACCAAGCAATGAAGTGTATGACGTTGAAATAGATGAGAGTGGCTTAATTTGGTTTACTACTGATCGTGGAGTTTGTACCTTTGATGGTTATATATTTCGAACATACACCACTAAAACTGGATTAGCCGACAATACAAATTTTGAAATATTTAAAGACTCGAAGCAAAGACTTTGGTTCAATGGCTATAATGGAAAATTATCCTATTATGAAAACAATCAATTTCATCATTATCTGCACAACGATTTTTTAAAAGCCAAAAATCTTTCATGGGTTGCCAATGTTATAGAATCTAAAAAAGGTGATTTCTTTTTTACAACAAGTAGGACAAAAGACTTATCTTTATTCTCGTTCTCATTGAATAGTCCTCCATTAAAAATTCATGAGTCAACTTTATTAAATGATTTTGAAACTATTAAAAACCAAGATGGCCTACTTGTCACTTTCGATAATAATGGTTTTTATTTCACCAAATCTAACTATTCCAATTTAGCTCCGTTTCTCGCATCAAAAATTGATTCTTTCTTTCTACATTTTACAGAAAAAACTGTTTATAAAACTAATCCAAATTCAAAATACGCTCAGCAATATTCAGTAGATGATGGAATTATTCAAAGCACATTTGTCTCAAGTGAAAAAGACATTTGGGTTTGTTCAACCAATGGCGTGTATCGTTTTATCAATGGTCATTTAAATAGTGAACCCATTCATTATTTTAAAAATTTTATGATCACCAATATGATTGAGGATTATGAAGGCAACTATTGGATGACAACACTAAATAATGGGATACTTTTCATTCCGTCATTTAAGATCAAAATATTAGAATTACCTCATCAAGCATCTAAAAGAAATAGGGTTTTATCCATAGGAAACCTAGAAAATCACATCGTTTTTGGTACTGCTGATTCAAGGTTAATAAGCTATAATTTACTAGAGCAAGAAAAAAAAGAATTTCATCTAAAAGAAATTTTACAAATAGAATACCTTACTAAAAATGATAATGAATTACAAACTTGGAATTTAAAAATTAAAGAAAACGAGAAAAATATTATCCTAAAAAAAACTAAAGTATCTAGTCACAATCACTCTAAAAAATTACGAAATAATTCCTACCTATCTTTTGGAGGTGCTGGATTCAAAGTGACTGGAAATGAAATTGAACCCAAATCTTCTTCCTTACTTAAAAAGCCATTTTTTGAAAAAATAATGTCTGTAGAACAAGAGTGTAATAATGACATCTGGATGGGTACGACACATGGACTCTACAAAGTGGAGAATTCTAACTTTGAAAAAATCACAAAAATTCATCATAGCCAGACAGATACCTTCGGCCGGGTAAATAAATTACATATTGATAAGTTTGAAAACAAATGGATTGCAACTATTGGAAATGGTTTGTTTTATCATACTCCAACTCAAACATTTAAACTCACCAAATCAGATGGATTGAGTAGCAATTTGATAAACTATGTGATTACGAGTAATGATTCCACAGTCTGGGTTGGTACTAATAACGGACTTAATGTATTTAGATACAATTTTGTAAATGATTCCTTGTCCATAAGTTCAATTAGGAAATTAAGTACCGTTGATGGTTTACCTTCCAACTTTATTAATAGCATTAGATATTGGAAAAAATATATTTGGCTTGCTACAAATAACGGAATATCTTATTTTGAAGAAGACATTATAGATAAGACAACTACAAAACCAGTTCCTATTCACATTAATGAACTATCCACCTCTGAATCCAAATATTCGACCATGGATAGTATCGTTCTTCAATATTACGAAAACGATATTTTTATAAATTATACTGGGATAAGTTTTAAAAAAACAGTAGACAGACTCTTTTATCGCTATCGTTTAAACTTATCAACAGCAACAACAACTTGGTTTTATACCAACGAAAAAAATATTCGATATAACAATTTAAAAGCGGGTAAATATTCATTTGAAGTCGCCGCTCAAAATAAATCAGGCTTATGGTCTTCTCCCGCAGTCATCACATTTGAAATCAAACCTCATTTTACAAAAACACTTTGGTTTCAGCTTTTATGCCTGCTCTTAATCGTTGGATTTACAATTTTACTTTTTTTGTATCAGCTTAAGCGAATTGAAAAAAAGGAATTAAAAAAACATCAATTACAATCATTTTCCCTTAGAGTTCGGGAAGCTGAATTATTAGCTTTGCGGAATCAAATGAATCCACACTTTGTGTTTAACTCTTTAAACTCTATTCAGAATTTTATTTTTCAAAGAGATATCAGGAAAGCAAATTATTATATTGCTAAGTTTTCTTCGCTTATACGAAAAAGTTTATGGTACACACGACTAGACATTATTGATTTGGAGGAGGAGATAAAATTTTTAAAGGAATATTTAGAGTTAGAATCTATGCGATTTCCTGATAAGTTTATTTCCGAATTTATTATTGAAGATGATCTAGATGTTTATGAACTAATGGTGCCTTCTCTATTATTTCAGCCTATTTTAGAAAATATAGTAAAACATGCTTTTAAAAATTTAAAAACAAAAGGCATTATTACTTTTCGTGTCTCAAAGAAAAATGAAACTCATTTTAATATATATATTCAAGATAATGGTCCAGGAATTTTGTTAAGTCCTAAATTAAATGATCATCTAAATCATAAATCCATTGGAATTGAAATTATAAAAAATAGAATTAAACTATTAAACGAACGAAAAATTGGATTACAGGCGAGTGTTAGTTTTAAAAACATGTCGGAACTAAATCCAAAAGAAACAGGACTACAAGTACATTTTATTTTACCAATCGTTTATAGTGAGTAAAATTTCAGTTAGGATCATGAAAACAATACTTTAGCCAAGCTCATATATCTTTTCTATTCCAAAAATAGTAACTTCAGTTTCTTTGCCTCTCAATAATTGAACTCCCATTTCTTTTGCTTTGTATCGCTCACGAAAACTTATAATGTCTTTCAAATCTTTTGAGACCAATAATCCTTGATCAAACTCATTGCATCTCCCTTGGATTCTAGCAGCCGTATTCAGTACATCTCCGTAATAAGAAATTTCTCTTTTGATTACGCCAACTTCCGCTACAGCTACTTTCCCAAAATGTATACCTGCCTTGAAGAAAGGTTGAATATTATATTTTTTCTGATAGTAGTCTCTTCTACCCTCCAACTTTTCCACAAAGTCAAAATAAAAAGCGATACAAGAATTGTTTTCATCAGATCCTTTTAATGGCCAACTTAAGATTACCTCATCACCGACATACTGATAAATATCACAGTTATGCAACAAGATCATATCGGTCAAATCAAAAAAACAATCTTGAATAAAACGGCTAAAACGAAGATGTCCTAATTTTTCCGCAATCGTAGTGGAACCCTTTAAATCTAAAAACATAAATATTCTTTCCTCTTCTCTTGGATGATGATATTTTCCTTTCAACATATTCCAAAGTATACCTGGGCCAAATTTATAATTGATTTGCCTGACAAAGGAAATCAAAAAACTAATCAGAAAAAAGTGCATCAAACCAGCTAAAAAGGTATAACTCACTAACCATTTCCCTAACCTATCCCAATGTATAGTACCATACATACAAAGATTATAAGTCATAACTGCAGATGCCATCAATATAAACGCCATAATTTGATAAGTAATCATTTTGGTGATCATCAAATGGCCATAAGATCGCTTTTGAAAATAATCTCTTTCGAAAACTATCTCTAAGCTTGCGTATAAAATCCCAGTGACCAAACCGAGTCCCATGTGGATGCTAAGTTGCAATACCCGATTGGGCTCTCGATTGAAATCAACATAGAGAAATTCGTCAATACCAAATTGTCTGATAAAAAAGAAAAGACTCCACCCTATCACCCAAACGGTAATAATTTGCACATAAAAAAATAGAATAGATTTAAAATCTTTTCGAATCATCCTTGGACCTTTTTGAAAAGGGATAAAATAAGCTTGCTGTCTTTTATCAAGACAGATCAATCAAGTAGATTTTTTATTTATAGATGGGTTAGTTTGGGTTGTTACCAAAATAAAGATATACAATTCAACACACAAAAGGAAAGGATTGATATTAGAGTTTTGGACTAAAGAATTGGTATGGAGCACAAATGGTTTTGATTTCTATTTTTTCAATTTCATTTTTTGCATGATAAAACTACCTACTTTTTTCCCTTGATCCACTCCATAATCAATCGCAGGACGATAATGAATACCTCCATACAATCGACTAATCGCAGCTTCTTCGGAAGCATGAAAAAAGGAATTAAAAGATCTCGCAGGCAAACCATACTCTACTTCGGTACTGTCAACAAAAGCAAAATCATCGCCATACAAATTGGTTAACGCAACTGCCGAGGCAGACGAAATCACACTATGTCCTGAAGTATGTTCAGGGAATGGTGGGGTCTGTAATAATGGCAACCAATCGCTGTCAATATGTTGATTAATAACGGTCTCGGGTCGAATCAAACTACTTCGATATTTTTCATCCCAACAACTGATAAAAGCATCAAATAATGTAATGGAAATCAACGCATAGGATTGTGCCGTTTTCATCATGTCTGCAGCAGATTTTTTCGATGCGATTTGAGTAATACCAATCCAATGCCCCCCAGGAGATATTTTTTTAGTAGCAAACATCATGTGACCTTGATGATGAGAAACAAATGGATTACAATCCCAAAACTTGGCGATCTCCACATGTTCGTCTTTTGCTTGGTCCACCACATTATAGACCTCCATGGTTTCTTCGTAAAATTTACTTTTTTTGTCCATGCTAAATGCGGTAGGTGGCAAAGGGACAAATTGATCTGCATGATTCAAAACCATCGGTCGAATTTTGTTCCAATGCGGTTCAATACCATCCATATAATCAGGAGGTGTTGGAGCCCATTTCGAAGCATCTTCAGAAATAGAATATTTGGGAAAAGATCTGGTTTCTTTATACATGTCTGTATTCGACCAAGCAATGATGGCATCGCTCACCGCATCGCCATAAGCAATCGAGCGATCATAAACATCTTTTGGGATTTTAATACTTTTAAATTCTTCCAATATTTCTTTATGAAAAGTTTCTAGTTTTTCTTCCGAAAAAATAAAATTTTTCCCAGTCTTCAAAAAAGCATGAACGCTCGCTAAGGAAAAACAATATTCTTTTTCTTGCTCAGGAATGGGTAAAGATTTTAAGTCTTTAAGTTGTCCAACAAAGGATTGATAATTGGGATCTCCTTGTCTGAGTATTTCATAAGCAGCAATGGATGGATAAACATAATTTCGACTAGCGACTGGTGGCGAAAAAATATCGTAGACAATAACGTCTGTTAATTTTTTCATGGCCCGATGCAAATAGTCTGAATTTAAAGCCTCCTCTTGAAAATTGGGATTTGCTTTTTCTACCTTACAACTCGACACCGCACCAATCAGCAAAATCACCGTTATTGATTTTAAAGTCATTTTTATGTTTTTCAAAAAAATCATCTGCATCATTATTTATCATTCAAAATATATTGTACGCTATTATTACAAGTAATAAGGTACTTATTTTTTCCAAGAGGAAGTATCGAACGAGTACTCAACTTATGTGGCAAAGGTATGGTTTTATGTTCCTTAAACGTAGAAAATTCGATATCAAATTTTAATAATTGTCCACCACTACTGGATTGATTTTTCCCTAATTCGGCCAAGTAAGTATCGTCATTTCCGATATAAAAAAGGTCATTATTTTCTTTGACGACAAAATCTTGAATACTACTTCGTTGTGCGACAACTGGAAGTGGTACTCCTTCATATTTCCCATTTTTAGACAGATAAATCATGGACCTCAATTCCTTTATGTTTTTGTTTTCAACAATATCTTCTTGTTTAATTTGATCAAAATCTAAAATATCATTCACCTTTGTGTAATCTCGATAACGTACAAATTGTTTTCGCACCGAAGGTACTTGAGTGATCAATTTGTCTAAAGAAGAAAACGGAAGGTAGTTACCAAAAGCATGATAAAACATGATCGGTTCGGTATACCCATTTTTATCCATATCCAAAACGTACATCTTAAGTGGCTTTTCTGGACTGGCTTTCCACTTCAAATTGGTTCCAGCATTTCCAGCAATGATATCCAATTGACCATCTTGATTGAGATCATGTAAATAAATATTGTTCCATAGTCCCATGCTATTTTCAAAACCCAAGTCATTGGATTTGTAAACTAAATTTCCATCTCCTTGATTTTCTAAAACAGCAATATTCATCCAATCACCACACATCACTAAATCCAAATCTTGATCATTATCAATATCCGCCCATTGACTATCAGTGATCATTCCATATCGTTCTTTTTTAATCAACTTGACCCCAAACCCTTTTTGATTTTTTAGCACAAAGCTATAAGGAGATAAACCATAAGAACCAGGAATACTTCTCGCTCCAATAAAGAGATCGTCATAACCATCTTGATCAAAATCACCTACAGACACCGAGCTTCCATTGGTATGCGGCAAGGACAAAGGCAAGCGTTTTAAATTTCCTTTCCCATCATTCAGGTAAAGTCTATCTTGCAACTGTTTATCCAATTCCTTTCCATCATTACCACCACTGACCACATAAAGATCTAGATCACCGTCTTTGTCAAAATCGATAGCTGCGGCATCTACATCTTCATGACTCACATCTTTTTTAAAATCAATATTATTTTGATCTTCAACAAAGCCTCCATTTTCATAAAAGAACATTCTTGGTGCTTGATTTCTTGCTCCGCCAATAAATAAATCGGCTTGTCCATCTTGATTAAAATCTTCATAAACGACCGCCGGTCCTTCCTTCGATAATAATTTAGGAATCAACTTATCAGCATTGTAATCTGCAAAATCATTTTCGATATGTTTGATCGCTAAGACATCTAAATTTTTATTAGCTGTAGCTAAAACTGGAAATGAATAAGGTTTTACTTTTTCTTCTTTTTCGATAAGATGAAGTTGATTGATCGCTAATCCTTTAACCACTTGTTGAGTTCCATCTGGCCAGATAATGACAACTGAATCAATCGCTTTCTTTTTACCTAATCCAAAATGAATTTGATGACTGCTTGATGATTGATAACCTCTTGTAGTCGTGTACACTCGCTTCATTATTTCACCTTTATAGTGTACTTCGACAATGGCACCTTTGGACGTCTTTTTAAGATTGGAATTTTTTAATTGAAAGGCAATATAATTATTAGATGATGCGCTTGTATTTTCTAAAATCGAAGCTGGCGCATTGATGTTATTCGTGACGAGATCTAGGTCGCCATCTTGATCTAAGTCTGCGTAAGCTGATCCATTGGAAAAAGTAGGACTTCCAATTTTTGAATGAGATAAATCAGAAAAAGTCAAATCACTTTCCTGCAGGAAAAGTACGTTTTCTAATTTTTGTGCAGGCATATTTGCCCATATTAAATCGAGTTCTTTTTGATTTAATTTCTTATTCAAGGCATTTCCTTGATCACTCAAAAACTTAATATAATCCAAATCATTTGGCCGCTTGACAATGCCATTGGTAATGAATATATCGTTTAGGCCATTGTTGTCAAAGTCTTGTAAAAGAACCGACCAACTCCAGTCCGTAGCATAAGTATTGGTCATCAAAGCGATGTCTGAAAAGTGATGATCTGGTAGTTGCAAATGAAAATGATTTCTCGCATACTGATCTTCAAAACCAAATTCTTTTCTTATTTTAAAAATTTGATCGGTGTCTTCTCCTCCAGATTTCAAAGCTACTTCTTTGTCATAAGGCAACATATCCGTTGTAAAAATATCCACCTGACCATCTCCATTCATATCGGCCACATCAACACCCATCGTAAATTTAGAACAATGATTCAGTAAACTAGACATGGATTCTCTAAAGGTCTTATTACCATTGTTGATGTAGATATAATCATTTTCATGAAAATCGTTTCCAACGTAAATATCCGTCCAACCATCGTTATTCAAATCTGTGGTAATGATCCCTAGCCCATAACCCAATGCGCTACTGAGAATACCTGCTTGCTCTGTTACGTCTACAAATTTCCCTTCTGATTCGTTTATTTTATTTTCATAAAAACGATCTCCCGACAAGGGATCCTTCGCTAAACGTTTCGCAACTTTTCCATAACTGCTGACAGAATGAACGGAGTGATTTAAAAGATACATATCCAAATCACCATCTTGATCATAATCGAAAAAAGAAGCTTGTGTAGAATAACCGGAAAAGTCTAAACCATATTTTTCGGCTGATTCCGTAAAGGTTCCATTTCCATTATTAAGGTATAAAAGATTGTAGGATTCTGTTGCAGCTATTGGATCTACTTTACAAATATAAATATCTAGATATCCATCATTGTTGATATCATCCATCACCGCTCCAGTAGACCAATCCCTAACTGCTTGAAGCCCACTTTTTTCTGTAATATCTTCAAATGTGAGTCCCCCTTTATTGAGAAAAAGTTGATCAACCGATTCATTACTGGTCAATAAAACATCTTCTAGTCCATCATTATTAATATCACCAATCGCCACACCTCCACCATTGTAGTAATAGAGATATTCCAAAATATTAAGCTCCACTTTTGCGCTTAGATTATTGGAAAAATCAATCCCCGAATCTGCTGCTTTTTTTTCTACAAACAATGTGTTCGATTCGTCTACACTAACTACTTGATCCTTTTTGCAAGCAAAAAGTAAGAGCATTGTCCCAACAAAAATCATCAAATATTTTCTCCTCATAAGTATTAATATCTAAATGTTACCAATGAATCTTTACTGACATTGACCATCAATAAATCATCTTGAATAATAAAGTCACGAATTTCTCCCTTGACGGAAAATCCTGTTCCTGATTTTTGAAAGGTGAATTGATTTGTCCCTTCCTGTTCTAAGTATTGACCAAAACTTCCATCGTAAATGCCCATTTCTGGTAAAACATGATGCAAGTTTCCACCAAGTACAATATCCTTATCTCCATCTCGATCAAAGTCCGATGAAGCAATCGCATAAACGGGACTGAGTTGAACCTCAGCAGGCAAATTAGCGGATTCAAATGTATAGTTTCCTTGATTAATCAACAAGACTGTTTTGAGTTGATTCGTTTCCAGCACACTGGCTTTTTCCAATTCTTCTGCGGTGAAAATCTTTTTAATATCTGCCGATTTAAACGATTCAAAATCTGGAAATCTTTTTTTGATTTTTTTCATTTGATCAATCAAATTATGTCTCAGTGCATAAGGATATTCTTTGCCATCTGGTCGAGTCATGGTCATCACACCTTCTGGAAATCCGTTGCCATCAAAATCAGCATAATACAATTTAATCGGCTTTGATTTCGATGCTTCAAAACGACTATTTTCACCAAGGTTACCCGCTAATATATCGAGATCTCCATCTTGATCTACATCAAAAATATGAAGCGTATTCCACCATCCTTTTAGTGGAATATTTGCATCCAACTTAACCGCTTTAAAAACACCTTTATCTCCTTCAAAAATTTTGATATCCATAAATTCACCAAGCACTACAAGATCCAATTCACCGTCTTGATTCACATCTTCAAAAGCAGCATCCGTCACCATTCCAATTTGATCGAGCTCTTTACAAATTTCACTTGTTTTATTTTCATAATTTCCTTTTCCATCATTGATCAAAATATAAGCAGATCCAGCTGCTCCAAACTTGCCAATTTTAACTCGTTCTCCAATAAAGATATCTTCATCTCCATCTTGATCAATATCGGCATGAGCGATTGCTCCAGTGCTTACTCTATTGTTTTCTTCTGGAAATTTTTGATCGAATAATTCAAAATTTCCTTGACCATCATTGAGGTACAAATGATCGTATAGATAGGCTGAATATTCTGTCAATTCCACTCCTCCACTTGCGAAATAAATATCTAAATCGTTATCGTTATCCACATCGAGCAACATACATTCTACATGTTCTGCTTCTTTCATTTTGACAAAGGCATCACTAGGCGGTTGAGCTATAAAACGATTATTTTTTTGTTGAAAAAAAATCTCCGATACTTGACCTTTGGCACCTGGAAAAACCAAATCCATCAAACCATCTCCGTTGAGATCTCCTTGTCCAACTTTAGCTCCTTCATTACTTCGCATGTGATAGATCAAACGCTCCCGATTAAAATCAACATAGGTGTTTTCCTTTTTCAGATAGCTAATTGGACTTTTTACTTTTTGGAAAGTCTTCCCTTTTTGATCTTCGTTTTTTGCAAGAGCATGCGTTGCATCCACTTCTTTGACAGTGATCGTTTGATTGCTATTCACCTGCTTGAGAACATTCGTTTTGCCAGAAGGCCAAGTCACTTGAACGGTCAAAATCTCAGCTTTTCCAACACCAATATTCGGTCGATAATCCATACTCGATTGAAAACCTCTAGAAGGAATATTTTCATAATGAAAAGTCCGTTTGTCATCGGTCACAATAATCTTAGTTCCGATACCGAATGTATTCGTCTCCTCTCCTTCCAATATAATTTTGATATAATTCGCTGACGTTTTTTCCAAAGTATTTTCATAAACAAAACATGGCATATTGATATTATTGATCACTAAATCTAAGTCACCATCATTGTCCAAATCACCATAAGCAGAACCATTGGAAAAACTAGGTGCTAATAATCCACTTGCCTCATATTTTTCAAAATGTAAGCCGTCCAAATTTTTAAAAGCATGATTTTCTACTTTGTTAGAAGGGATAATATCGATCAACTCCTTATAATTGACTCCTTTTTTACTGACTATTGATTTGATGATTTCTTCGTTAGAAACGTATTGTAGATAATCCTGATTGGTCAAGTCTTTATAGATTCCATTGGCGATAAACAGATCCTTGTAACCATCATTATCCATATCAAAAAACAAAGCTCCCCAACTCCAATCAGAAGCCTCTACTCCTGCGAGTCTAGACATTTCACTAAAAGTGTTGTCGCCATTATTTCGTTGTAAAACGTTTCGCGTAAACTGGTGATGATAACCGTTTTTGACATTATATTGGTATCGATTCCAGTCTTCAAAAGTAGTGACTGTTTTAAGTCGTTCATAATCTGAAGGCAGCATATCTGTTACAAATAAATCTGTATTTCCATCATTATCAATATCTGCGGCATCTGCGCCCATAGATGCTCCACTAATCGAGTGCATTTGTCGTGTTAAATCTTCTTGAAAAGTGCCATCTTTCTGATTTAAATAAAGATAATCTCTTTCGAAAAAATCATTTGATATAAAAATGTCTAACCAACTATCATTGTTGAAATCACTAACGGTAATCCCTAATCCAAAACCGATGACACTTCCATAAATTCCAGCTTCTTCACTAATATCATAAAACTTTCCTTCTCTATTTTCCATCAATTTATCCCCTCCTAGTTGATCTCGTTTGGGGCGTTCATTTTTACGCAGGTTAAAACTACCAATGGCTTGATAAGAATTATTTAAAATGTACACATCTAGATCACCATCTTTATCAAAATCAAAAAAGGAGGCATGTGTTGAATAGCCTTTATCATTCAAATTGTATTCTGCTGCCGATTCTTCAAATTGAAGATTTCCCTTATTGATAAAAAGTTCGTTCTCTTTATTATCTCCTTTTACATCGCCAGAATTACATAAATAAATATCCAGTAACCCATCATTATTAACATCCACCATGCTCACTCCAGTAGACCAAGACTTCTGACCTTCAACGCCAGCCGATTTAGAAATATCCTCGAAAGTAAAGTCTCCCTTATTCAAATATAATTTGTTGCTAGATTGGTTAGAAACCATATAAATATCTAGAAGTCCATCATTATTAAGATCACCTAAAGCGACACCTCCACCATTGTAAAAATTTCGATATTTATAGACATTAAAATCTTTGGTAGAATTGAGATTATTTGAAAAATCAATCCCCATTTTTTCATTGTCTAACAGCTTAAACAAAGAACGATTTGTGGAATCCGAGGATTCATTTGAGCAGGAAACGAAGTATAGGGTTCCCAGCAATAATCCACTTATTTTGATGAAGAAAAATATTTTTTTCATATTTTTTTCTTAGTCTTAAAGAAAGGATTTTTTATAAAAACGATATGACAAATTTTAAAGCTTATTTCAAAAGGTGTGCATCGTCGAAATAATGAATTGTCTATTTTGACTTGGACAAAAATTCAACTTCTCTTAAATCTTCTATTTTCACCGCTACATTTCTGTTACTCAAAGCATACATTCGAATTTGTCGATTACCATCTATTTTCACAAATGCTTTTTTATCTCCTTTGATTTTGATTTCCATGAAAGGGTTTCCAGGGTATGTTTTCAGATATTCTTTTTTTAGTGCTTCCATCAACTTAGGAGAATGAAAATTTTCATTCCAAGGAGACCAAGCCGAGTAAGACATTTTCATATCCATCCCATGCATTATTTTATTTTCATCAAAAATACCGTAAAAAAGCATTTCCACTTTTTGGGATTGCTCGGACATAGAATCTAAATCCCAAAAATATTTTGCATAATTATTCCCTGGTCCTTGACTAATTTTTTGCTGGTTATTCAATGTCCAACATTGTGCAAAAAACTCTTTTCGAGTTATTCCTAACTTCATATCAAAAATTAAATCCTCATGTATCTCTCCTGACGCTAATTCTTGTTTGACTACTTTAGAGTATTCAGATTCACAGGCAACGAAGAGGAGGCTACAAAAAAGCACTAAATATTTAATTGACTTCATTTTAAAATTCGTATAAATTAATTCAAAAATTTACTCTAGCCGATGTTCTCGTTGAAGGATTAATTTTTTTCGTCTTTACTTTCTGTTCCTTTTGTCTTTCCTGTCCGCATCGATATGGTTCAAAAAAAATCTTCAGGCAGAGTATTAAAAATCATAAATCAATACACGTTGATTATTGGTACCGACTAATATTTTATTTTGGTTTAAAATCTCTAGATCTCTCATCTGTCCAGTCATATGAAGGGCATTTATTTTTGAAAAATTGAAAACGCCATTCTTTGTTTCTCCTCTAAGTAGCCAGCCCTTCGAAGCATCGTCTCTTCCAAATTGTGGTTTGACTAAATAATGATTTCCTCCGACTACTAAATCCATTTGTTTGTCCTTATTGAAATCATGAGCGATCGCCGTATGAACAGAAGAAAATTGCACTTCTTCGGGTAATTTTTGTTTGATAAATTTACCATCTTTTTTAAGAAACAACTGACTTTCTAGCGTATGCAAAAATAGCATTTTAGATTGCTTCAACACCTTTTCTCCAAACAATAATTCCATGCTAGCATTGGCATAATCTTTATAGTAAACAAATTTTCTCTTGAGCACCGGAAGTTGGGACATCAATTCATCTTTATCTAAAACTGGATAAGTGGCCCCGTCAATTTCTTCGGCTAGAATTTGTTCTAAACTACCATTACCATCAAAGTCATCAATAAATAATTTATGATCGATACTCAGACTATTATTTTGTCCAATATTTCCAATGAATAAGTCTTCTTCTCCATCTTGATTAAAATCAGCGACCAATAAATGATTCCACATTCCATTGGATTGATCAAAACCCATTTGCTCACCTGCTTCTTGAAAACCATTTTTTGTATTGAGAAATACTTTTATGGGCATCCATTCTCCTACGACCACTAAATCTAAAGTCTGATCCTTATTGACATCGACCCACTTGGCATCAGTAATAATTCCCATTTTTTTAAACGCCGGAATCTCTTGTAATTCAAATTTATTCGCTCCAGTATTTTTATATAAAAACCCGGAACCTGAAGTTCCGTACACCTGATTACTTTTTCGATCACCGACAAAAATATCTGGATAACCATCTTGATTGTAATCTCCGATCGCTACAGCTCCTGTGGCAATTCTTTCAGGGAAAGAAATGGCTGCTTTATTTTTGGTCAAATTACCTTTTCCATCATTGATATAAATTTCATCATTCAATTCAATGGCATGGGGCGAATAGGCCGTACCTCCATGGGCGACATAAAGGTCTTGATCGCCATCTTGATCACTATCAAAAAATATTGCATCCACCACCTCTGATCTTTCACTGGATTGAAATGGGTCCGTTATCATTTGGTAGGCATCTCCATCAGATAATAATATTTTTGACCGTTGACTTTTTCCTCCTCCGATAAAAATATCTTGAACTTGATCCTGGTTACAATCTGCCATCGCAATGGCTGGTCCTTCAACACTGTTCATTTTAAATAATAACCTTTCTCGATTGAATTGGTTGAATTTCAATTGTCGATGAACAAAATCAAGCGAATCTGTCAATTTAAAAATCGCAGGTGGAGGATTCGTTCGATCAACTATTGTTTTGTTTTTAGATTTATTTTGATGTAAATCAATCGTCTCATTAATCTTCAAATCATGATGCATGGACTTTTGGCCATCGGGCCAAATGACTTTTAAACTATCGATCTTCAAACAAGTTCCTAGCCCCAATAACAATTGATTAGAAACACTAGATTGAAAACCTCTGGAAGGAAACTGTTCGGTCATAAAAGTTTGATCACAAGCATATGCAATCACTTTTGCACCAATGGCGTTACTATTTTTAGCTTTCCCTTTTAAAGTTATTTTGATAAATGATTGATTCAACTGATCCGTCCTATTTTCAAAAATATAACTCGGCATATTTACATTATTGAAAATAAGATCCAAATCGCCATCATTATCCAAATCACCGTAGGCGCAACCATTACTAAAACTCGCTTTATCCAAACCCCATTCTGCAGAATGATCCTCAAAATTAAAATCTCCAATATTCTTAAATGCACGATTGGATACCGCTTCGGAAGGCATGGCGTCTATTAGGCTTTTGATCGCTTCTTTTTCTGTACTGATAATATTTTTGACTCTAGAATCATTGGCCATAAAGGCTAAATAATCTCGATCCAATAAGTCTTTGTAAATACCATTGGCTACAACAATATCTTTCCATCCATCATTATCAAAATCTTGTAACAAGGATGACCAACTCCAATCTGTAGAGGCAACTCCCGCTTTTCTACCTATTTCGAAAAAGCCAGCTTCTCCCATATTTCGCTGTAGCATATTTCTTGGCAATTGTTGATGATATCCATTAGCTGCAGCCAAAGAATATTTTTTCCAAGGATCATAAAGTGCTTTTGTTTTTTTCCTTTTCAAGGTACTCGGCAACATTTCGGTGATCATCAGGTCAGGTTGTAAATCATTATCCAAATCTGCTACATCTGCTCCCATTGATCCTAAAGGGAAACATTCAAAAAAGGATGCTCCTTGTTCCGTAAATGTTTTGTTTTTGTTATTGATATATAAATAGTCTTTTTCGAAAAAATCATTTGAAATATAAATATCAGTCCATCCATCTAAATTAAAATCGCTCAGGGTAATTCCAAGGCCAAAACCTATTTCACTTGAATAAATTCCTGCTTCTTGAGTCACTTCGTAAAAACGGTTATCTCTATTTTCAAAAAATTTATTTCCATTTTCACTAGGCTTTTTTCTTTTACCTTTGACTAAGTCAAATCCACCAATTGATTTTAAGGAATTATTCAATAGGTAACAATCCAAATCACCATCTTGATCGTAATCAAAGAAAGCGGACTGAATCGACAAACCCGTCACATCCAATCCATAAGCCATTGATTGTTCTTCAAAAATTAAGTTTCCTTTATTGATAAATAATTCATTGTGTCGATTTTCACCACCTGGTTTTCCTGCCTTACAAACATATAAATCCAACAAGCCATCTCCATTGATATCCACAAAATTAGCTCCTGATGACCATACACCAGCACAAGCCAAGCCAGACTTTTCGGTCACATCTTCAAAAGTCCAATTACCTTTATTGAGGTAAAGTTTATTGTCTACGATGTTTCCTGTAAAGTAAATATCCAAAAGGCCATCGTTGTTGATATCGCCTAAGGCAACACCACCACCATTATAAAAATTACGATAAGTGTACGGATTAAATTCTTCCGTATAATCTAATTGATTGAGGAAGGGAGCAGCTTTTTCTTTAAGACTAAAAAGAGAAGAGGAGTCTGTTGTGCATGCATTTATGATCAACACAATCAAAAGACAAGTTATCAAATGATAGTTTCTTAAAAGCATGTTTGAAGAAGTTCATTTTAGTGAGCTAAAAATAAAGAATTAAATATAAGCAATGCTTAATGAAAAAGGGTCGCCTCCAAAGAGGCAACCCTTTATAAGAAAATCTTTATACTAGATTAGTATCCAGGATTTTGCGAAAGCGTTCCATCACTTGCAGTAATTTGATCAAATGGAATTGGGAAAACGCTTCTGTAATCTTCAGAAACTGGTTTTTCCCACCAAGTATCTTTGTACTTATCGAATCGAATCAAGTCCGTTCGTCGACTAGACTCTTGAAACATTTCACGACCTCTTTCTGCTAAGAACTCATCTGCATCAATAGAAGATAATGCAGGAACTTTCGCTCTAGCTCGAATGATGTTTACATCAGGTAAAGCATCGTTCCAGTTGGCGTTCATTCTTGCCATTGCTTCTCCTCTCATCAAGTATACATCTCCTAATCGAACGACAGGATAATCGTTATCCATATTGTCACGACCAAACTGTTTAAAGCTAAATTTACCAGCTCTTGCTCCCGCTTCTCTCAGTGAGTTAGGTTGTAACTCATTGATTTTAGGATTATAATTCAAGATAACGCTTTCATCATCAGCAGCATAATCCAAAATTTGAAAACCACTAAAATCAAGTTGTTCACCTGCTATAAAACTAGCCTTTTTCCTAATATCACCATCATCATAAGAATTATAGAATTCTTCCAATGTAGCATATCCATTCCAAGGTTGGTTATCTAAATTCCAAGTAAACTGACTAGAATAGTGTAAGTTCATTTGAGAGAAGTTCATCCCTTCACCAGTTGCTTCATCATAATTAATGGTAAAAATATGCTCTGGATTACCTTCATTATTAGGTGCAAACACAGCAGCAAAACCTTCCAATTCTTCTGGATCACTATCTACTTTTCCTCTTTTACCTAAGTTAGCGACTGTACATCCGTCTCCGCATAAACTATAAACCCCACTATCAATGATGTAAGAAGCAGCTGCCGCAGCCTCTGCATATCTAGCCGTTCCGCTGTAAACCTCTGCGTTCAAATATACTTTTCCCAAAATACCTAAAGCTGCAAATTGGTTAATTTGGTAAGCATCACCATCTGGTTGAAGTGGACTAGCAGATAAGTCCATAGAACTAGAAACTTCACTAACCCCTAGTGCTGCTAATAATTCCGATTCTACAAAATTAAATACTTCTAGACGAGATGCTTGAGGAGCATCAACACCAGGAGAAGTAATGATTTTCACGTTTCCGTATAAGTCCATTAAACGCCAGTAGAAATAAGCTCTCAATGCTTTTGCTTGAGCTGTTTGATTGGCATCTAATACGGGATCACCATCTAAGAGTTCATTTACCGTATTAATGGCACCGTAAGTATTGTTCCAAGTATCATTTACGAAAGCATGTGTAGGCGTATAAGTATGTTGGTGAAGCTCAACTAAGATACCACCATCAAACCAGTCACCTCCTTTTGCACAGATCACCATTTCATCAGAAGGTAATTCTTGTAATGAATAGTAAGATCCATGACCAGCAGAACCAGTTCTTAATTCAGAAAAAGCTCCACTTAAAACACCGGAATTACCACCTTCAGTATCAAAACCTTCAACAGTAATGTCCTTTGTAATGTCCCCTACCAAATCTTCTTCAAGATCTGTACAGGAGTGTATTGCGAGTATCGCTGCAAAGGCGATAATTATTTTTGAAAATTTATTCATGATTTTTAATTCTTAAAAGATTATGTTAAGACCTAAAGCAATCGATCTAGCTGAGAAATAATTATTTCGTCGATCAAGACCTGGAGCTAATACATCATAGTCTGCTGGATCGGTTCGCTCTCCGTTATCTTCTGCCCCTGTATCCAAAAAGTTTGGTTCAGGATCTGTTCCTGTATAACTTGTAATAACAAATGCATTTCGAATAATCAAAGATAGAGATACTGATTCCAAATTATCGTTAGCAATATCAAATGTTCTACCGATTGATAAGTTATCTAGTTTGAAAAAGTCTGCTTTTTCTACATATAAAGAACTAAATCTGGCTGTAGTCAAACCATCAACTTGTAAATCAGTATTTACAAAGTTATAAGAAGATTGAGTAGATAAA
>CAYTVR010000056.1:0-17585 GCA_964441245.1 uncultured Saprospiraceae bacterium
TGCCCGTACGGGCATGGTGAGGATGTGACGAATTTGGTTTTAAAAGATCATTTGGGCTCCATACAAATTCTTTAGTCATAAACTCTAATACGTTTACAACAAAAAAATGCTAAAGTAATTACTTACTCTAGCATTAATTTTTTGCTTCGGAGAAAATGATAGTCTCTTTAGCTTTTTAAATCTCTCTCATAAATCGTAATGCAATATACGATGAAAACAAGTTAAGGATTTGAAATTGGGGGGATTGAAACCTAAAATCGGTGAAAATAGGTCAAAAATGGGTGATAATCGACTTTTTCTGCTTTTTATCTCTTCAATCAAAAAATCTGGTGTAAAAGCTTTTTTTGTGTCAACTAAAACAATGAAATTCTTTTATAAAACTCCAAAAATGTTCTCAATATCAGATTTTGACTCCAATCGAAACTTTATTGCTCAAGCTATTTCCGAATGATGAAATAACTCTTCAATCGATAATCTCTATTTTAAATATTACAGAATACTCAATTTTCCGATCGCAACTTGCCCACCTCCTGTCAAACGATAATAATAAATACCAACAGATAATTCTGCTTTTTCAATCACTACTTCTCTCTTTTTTAGCTTAGGATATTTTCTAACTACTTTTCCATTCAAATCAACAATAGCCAATTCATAATCGATGTTGGTCGGTGTATCAAAAATTAAGCGGGTCTCGTTTCGAAATGGATTTGGTTGTAGTTTCACATTCCAATCTGAGTCTAAATCATTCGTATTGATTATAAATAAACAAGGCTCATCAATGCGAGTAATGACTTGCTCCTTATCACTATTTACGATGTCTTGAATAGATTCAATACATACTTCGGTATCCGTAAAAGAAGCATAATGAATCCGACAAAGTGCTTGAACATCAACTGTTTTTCGAATAGAGGAATCTTGATAGGAGATACCGACAACCATACCATCAAAACTATTTTTTGGAACTATTGGATAATCATTTGGATCAACCAAATTATCCACCCCGCTTACAGTCACTCCACTTAAAGTAAATTGAAAAGCATTTACAGCAGTAGTCGAATTGAGTATTCCGATATCAATCCAATTTTCATCCAAGTTAGCATCGATAATACTCAATGCAACGGTGTCATTTACATTTAAAATCCCACTAGGAAAATTACAATGATCATGCGATCCTCCACCAGTATGGCTATGGCCTTCGCCAAAATTCAAACAATCTACCAATAAAGCAGCATCATAAACAGAAATAAAATCATCTGCATTTAAATCATTACAAGAGGTCGGTAAAATATCATCCCATAAAATCTGATTAACATATGCTTCAGCATCCGTCATCGTTTGGGACGCATCAACATTCAGATCTCCACGAAGAATAGTACCACCACACACACCCGTACAGTCTTCTACCGTTGATCCATAAGGTACACCTAAACAATCCACATAAGGGTCGCAAATTTCATCTACTTCCATTGTCAACACACCAGAACTTCGATCCAAAATGATACAAACTTGAGCCCAATTATTATTTATATTCGCTTCCACTCGTCCTGTTGCATCTGGTGAATTATCCCAATTGACTCTTGTCACTAATATGTATCGACCGTCGTCTACGTCTGTAACATCGACCCATTGACATTCTAAACTTGCATCGTAAAGATCACTACATCCTGCAGAAAGTCCCATCAGACTACAACCAAATTTTCCACTTATTCCAGTTTCACATTCCAAATCAAACACACAAAAACCGTTTTTCACTCCAACTCGAAGTTGATTGCTATTTTCATCAAATAATAAATATTCAGCATAGCCTTCGTAATGGCTATGTCCATGACAATTATCATTTGAAAACTGATCTGGATTGTTGTCAGGATTTCCAATAAAATAATCTAACTCACCAATGTTTTTAAAATGCGTCGTGAATCGAACAATATCTCGTAGCCCATAACCTTGTAAGCAATTTTCTTCTATTAAACAACTATTTTCAGAAGCCTCGATTGTACTTAAATATATAGAACTGACCAATGCTTCCTGTACGACTATTAAGTCTGGTCCCACCGGACAATTGGGATCATTTTGTGGGATACAAACTGCATCAACGGTGGCCAAAGGATTATAATTACAAGAAGTAGAATCCATACACCCTTCGATTGGACCGATATATTGAATATTCCAATTGATCACTTCTCCAGCACAATCATCTCCGGCATCGCCGATCCGAATGTAATAGGTTTCATCAGGAACCAACAAAGCAGTTGCAACAGCTTGCAAACCACATCCTCCTCCATTATCATCATAAAAGCTTGTGCCTTCATAAGAACTGGTCATCTCACTATCGCATCCTGAGTAAACCCAAATTTTAGTATCACAGGTATTGATATCACAGGTAGAAATTTCATAGGTACCTACCGAATCCGCTTGAAACGAATACCAATAATCGGCGTATAAAGCGGTGTGATTACCTTCCCCAATAGAAATGGCAGTTTCGCAAGATTTCGCTGGAGGACAAGTGATGAGTTCCTCAAAGGAAGCGCCAAAATTATTGCCGGACCATTGTTCTTCTCCATCGACAGAAATGAGAAAACCACCTGGTGCAAAAATTCCATCTCCTTCTCCATCTTCAATTAAAAAATGAACACAATCATCAACTAAGACACAAACTTCCGTTACATAAGTTGTATTAGGTAGAAAAATAGGATCTACCATATTGACTGATATGTATTCATTATCCGCAGTATATAAAGACCAAGAAGTTTCGAATGGAAAGTTATCAGTGGTAATACTTACTTCAATCAAAACCTCATTAGAGTCACAATCTTGCGCCAATAAAGAGGACACGGACAGAAATAAGAATATCAGCTGAATCAGTTTTTTCATTGCTATATTTTAGAGAAGATGCGCCAATTTAGGAAGAAAATAATTCAAAAGAATTATTAAATCATACACAATGCGCTTTTTTTTTAAATTTAACACCTAAATTGTAATAATGTTATAGACATCAATACATTTTAAAACACTTTTCATGAAATATATATGCCTATTTACCTTTCTGATTTTCATCGGATGTGAATCCATAGAGTCTAAAAAGAAAAAAGAAATAGATGAACCATCAACAGATTTTACTTTAGAAATCGCTGAAGAGGATGCCATCATATTTGAAAAATTAAGGCTCTACCCTATTCTTGCTAATGCAGCAATGATTAAAAAAAATCAAGCTTTAAAAAATCTAAAAACACTTGAAGAAGCTTTATCGCTAAAAGGATTTCACATTACAGAAAAGAAGAAATTTGGACCAGATAATGAAACAGGAGTGATCGATCAATTGACTGTACAAAACAAAAGTAGAGATACTGTTTTCCTCATGATTGGCGATATTGTAAAAGGTGGTAAACAAGATCGAGTGATTGCGCAAAACATGATTTTGCCACCAAGGAAATTATCACAAATATCTGTTTTTTGTGTAGAAAAAAATCGATGGTATTTTAAAAACATTGAAGGCGATACCAGTGTAAATGTGTCTTCCAAAAAACAATATGCTTTTACTGGACATTATCACCTTGCATCGAATGATCTTCGTAAAATTATTATTAAAGAAAAAAACCAAGAAGCTATTTGGAATAAGGTGAGTCAAATCACTAGTTTTCACGAAGCAGATTCTGAAACCAATGCTTACGCTAATTTAGAAGCCTCTGATTCTTATACGACTGAGAGAGATCGTTATCTCCAATTTTTCAGACCAGCATTATCAACTGAAAACAATATTGTCGGAGTGTTATCCCTTAGTGGAGGAAAAATCTTAGGGGCAGATATTTTTGCACATCCCAATATTTTTGAAAAGAAAAAAGAATCTTTACTTCGTGCTTATGTTACAGAAGCAGTAAGCTTGGATTCTATAAGTGTTTTTGATGCAGACAAATTAGACCGCTATGTCAAACAACTAAATTGGTCTTACAACAATAAACGAAAAAGTCAAAAAGATCAGTTTAAAAAATTTAGGTATCAAGAAAAAATTGTGCATTTTACGAGTTTATAATTGTTTATTAAGTTAAGTCATTGTTATGAAATTAAATTTAGATCTTTCTGTCCCTAGCAAACCTGAATGGGTGGCTGCTGTGATGGCAGACTTTGAATCCTTCTTACAAGATCATGCCGATTGTGAACGCAAAGCATCAGCTATGGCCATGAGTTTTGTGGCTAAATATCCAGATCGACTCAAGATTATTCCAGATTTAATTGACACCGCCATCGAGGAGTTGGAGCATTTTCAACAAGTATATGATTTGATGAAATCTCGTGGCATTCAATTGGCACATTCGATTGGAGAAGATCCATATTTAAAAAAATTATTGAAAATTTGCCACTCAGGTAGAGAAGAAAGATTCTTGGACCGACTATTAATTGCTTCGGTGGTTGAAACGCGTGGAGCAGAACGTTTTCGTTTAGTTTCTGAAGCTCAAACGGATCCAGAAATGCATCGATTCTATAAAATCCTTTGGGCTTCTGAAGCAAAACACGGACATCTATTTGTCAAATTAGCCTTACATTATTTTGATAAAAAACAGGTCTATGATCGTTTGGAATGGTGGGTGGAGCAAGAAGGAAGAATCATCAATGAGTTAGAAATCCGAGCGGCTTTGCATTAAAATAGGTTGTAGGTAATAAGTAATAAGTCGTAGGTAATAAGTATTAAGTGTGCCCGCGATCGTAATGGTCGCGGGCACACTTAACACTTACAACTTCCTACTTAATACTTATAAGTTACAACTTCGGCTCAAACCACTCCGTATTGTTTGTCGTAGTATTTTTGATAATTTCCACTGGTCACATTATCTAGCCAGTCTCCATTCGCCAAGTACCATTCTGCCGTAAGGCGAAGTCCTTCTTCGGATTGAATCGTTGGTGCCCAATCGAGTTCGTTCATCAATTTTGAAGCATCAATGGCATAACGTCGATCATGACCAGGGCGATCTTTTACGTAAGTAATCAAGCTCGCTGAAGAACCAGCAGGACGTTCTAATAATTCATCCATGATTTTACAAAGAGCATGAATGAGGTCAATATTTTTCCATTCATTATTACCTCCGATATTGTAGGTATCTCCATTTTTACCTTTATGGTAAATCTGATCAATTGCAGCTGCATGATCAATTACCCACAACCAATCACGGGTATATTTGCCATCACCATAAACAGGCAATGCTTTGTTATTTTTGATATTGTGAATAAAAAGTGGCAATAATTTTTCAGGAAACTGATACGGGCCATAATTGTTAGAACAATTCGAAATCACAATCGGCAAATCATAAGTATGGTGATAAGCTCGCACTAAATGATCGGAGCTGGCTTTTGAAGCCGAGTAAGGCGAACGTGGATCATAAGCAGTCTCTTCTGTAAAAAATCCAGTCTCTCCAAGTGTTCCATACACTTCATCTGTTGATACATGATAGAAACGTTTACCACTAAAATCTCCCCAGCTATGTCTCGCTGCATTCAATAAATTGACGGTACCAACGATATTCGTTTTGATAAAACTCATTGGGTCACTAATCGATCGATCGACATGTGATTCAGCAGCTAAGTGAATGACTCCATCAAAATTATATTTTCCAAATAAATCAGCTAGGAAATCTTCATTAGTGATGTCTCCTTTTACGAAAGTATAATTTGACTTACTTTCAACATCTTTTAGGTTTTCCAAATTTCCAGCATAAGTCAATAAATCAAGATTGACAATATGATAGTCTGGATATTTATTGACCAACAAACGAATCAGGTGAGATCCAATAAAACCGGCACCTCCAGTCACAAGAATAGTATGATTCATAAAAATATATTTGAATGTTTTAAATGCAATTAATTCGTAAAATATTAATGAAAAAGGCTATAACTAAAAATGATGGAACGCGAAAGAGGTAATTTATGGATAATTTGTCATTTTGGTAAAAGTCAAAAAATCCGTTTAATACCCTCCAATCAATGTTCCATCATTTTTGCGAAAGCAATATAAAATTAGCTATAGCTTAGTTTATCGGCTCAGTAGCGGGGACTACTTTTTTGAAATATTCGTAGGTCCGTCTCATTCCTTCTGCTCGATCCACTTTAGGTTCCCAGCCTAAATATTTTTTAGCTTTGCTAATGTCTGGCTTCCGTTTTTTAGGATCGTCTACAGGTAATTCTTTAAAAATCAATTTGGCGTTAGGATTACCTACTATTTCTAGGACTTCTTCACCAAATTCTTTGATCGTTACTTCATCGGGATTACCAATATTTACTGGCAAATGATAATCACTCAATAATAAGCGGTAAATACCTTCTACCAAATCATCAACATAACAGAACGAACGAGTTTGTGAACCATCACCAAAAACAGTCAAACCTTCTCCTCGAATAGCTTGTGAGAAAAACGCTGGTAAAACCCGACCATCATTCACCCGCATCCTAGGACCATACGTATTAAAAATCCGAATAATTCGGGTTTCTAAATTATGATAGGTATGATAAGCCATTGTAATCGCTTCTTGAAACCGTTTGGCCTCATCATATACACCACGAGGTCCTATTGGGTTCACATTGCCCCAATATTCTTCGACTTGAGGATGCACCAATGGATCACCATAAACCTCTGATGTAGAAGCAATTAGCATGCGTGCGCCCTTATCTTTTGCCAAACCTAAAAGATTGTGAGTCCCTAGGGCGCCCACTTTCATCGTTTGAATTGGCATTTGTAAATAATCGATTGGGCTTGCAGGAGAAGCAAAATGCAGGATATAATCTAGTTGACCAGAGATATGAACGAATTTGGTAATATCGTGGTGAAAATACTCAAATTGTTTCAATGGAAATAGATGTTCAATATTGGCGATATCTCCAGTGATGAGATTATCCATCCCATATACGAAATACCCCTCTTTTATAAATCGATCGCACAAATGGGACCCCAGAAATCCGGCTGCACCGGTAATAAGTACTCTTTTCATCGCTTTTGAAATACGTTTAATAAGTTCTTCAATATTCAGACAGAAATCGATGATACGAATCTATTAAATATAGTTTAGATATAACACTTTTCTTGCCAAAACGACTATATCCAATTATTCATTATTCTATCATACAATTTAATATAAAATTTCTGCGCTATTGGGGGACTGTATTGCTCTGTATTGATCCTAAAAATATTCTCTTAACAAGAATGTTTTATTTTCAATAAAAAATAAAGTTTTAGAGATAGATGGTATTCGTAAGAGGGGTCTGAATACGTCAGTACTAATTTGAGGTGATTGGTAATTAAAAATTTGATACTCAACTATTTAATCACACCCCAAATATCGGAATTTTCTTGATAAAAAGCATTGGAATGATCCAACAATGTCAGTAAAATCTGACTTTTCTTTCAAAGAAAATGAAAAAGGTATTCAAAGAATAATGACAGAATAATACCATATAGCACTAAATCATAAAATGAAAAAGTCTGACAATGTGACATTTAAAAACAAAAATAGATCCATTTGATCTTACTTAGGTGAGTCATTGTAAATGTCAGATCATTCATTTCCTTAAGCAAATATAAAATCATTTTTTACATTTCACTCTGTTTTACTCTTTTTATTGTGACAAATAACGCAAATTAGTAGACTAGATAACAACTATTTTTTATATATGGAGCACCAGACAGAAACCTGATTAATCAATAAATTTAACTTTGTAATTCCGTACTTATAGTGTTTCTTTGTCGTTATATTGAGACCTTGTTTAAAATCCAAGCATTGCTGCGAAATAATTTTACTCGCCTTTAGCTCGAATACTTAAACAACTTCTGAGAATATTTTAATTGTTCATAGCAAATTTTATTTAATGCAAGCTTTTCTTACCTCTCTTCTATTATTGCTTTTGACTTCTAGTCCTATTTTTGCTCAAAAAGCTTCTAAAAACAAAGGTTCTATATTGGGCACTCATATCTATTATGGTACGCAATTACCTGCAGGAGATCTTGCTGATCGATTTGGTTTAAATTTTAATGCTGGAATAATCGTAGATTATCTAACCAAAAATTATTTTATCATCGGAGTTGAAAGCGGTTTCTTATTTGGGAATACCGTAAAAGAAAATGTATTGAGCAATATCTCGAGTGATGGGGATATCATTGGTAATAATATGACACTGGCTAATTATAATTTGCGGGAAAGAGGTCTTTACTTTAATGCTCTAGCTGGAAAATTATTTCCCTTAGGTAAAAAGAATAAACGCTCTGGTATCCGAACAACGATCAGTGTAGGATTTTTACAACATAAAATACGATTGCAGCAAGATCCAGACTCTAAGGTTTTCCAATTTGAAGGAGCCTATCAGGAGGGCTATGATCGATTGACCAATGGTCTAGCCATTTCTGAATTTATTGGCTATCAACATTTGAGTAATAATCGAGGATTCAATTTCTTTTTCGGTTTTGAATTTACTCAAGCCTTTACGCAAAATAGACGAAATTACAATTACAATGAAATGCGAAAAGATGATACCAAACGCAAAGATTTATTGCTGGGGTTTAAAATAGGTTGGACACTACCCTTTTATATCGGTGAAGAAGCAGACGAAATTTTTTATTAAAAAATGATCTTTCTTTACAACTTATGTTTGAGTATTTATCATCTTGGTCTTCATTTGGCTAGCCTCTTCCATCCGAAGGCTAAGCTTTGGGTTCAAGGTCGCCAAAGCTGGGCCAATTCTCTTCAGAAAACAATTTCCACAACCGATAAAATCATTTGGATTCATTGCGCTTCATTGGGAGAGTTTGAGCAAGGTAAACCGATCATGGAAGCCATCAAAAAACAAGATTCTTCTGTCAAAATTTTACTGACCTTTTATTCACCTTCTGGTTACGAATTACGTAAAAATGAAACCTTAGCCCATCATGTTGCTTATCTACCTCCAGACTCCAAAACCAATGCTCAAAAATTCTTGGAGATTGTTCAACCTCAATTGGCTATTTTTGTCAAATATGAATTTTGGTATCACTATCTTTCACATTTACAAAAAAAAGAAATTCCTACCTTCTTAATATCCGCGGTTTTCCGAAAGAATCAAATATTCTTCAAACCATATGGTGGATTATTCCGTCAACTATTACATGGATTCAATCACATTTTTGTTCAAAACGAAGCTTCTGCTCAATTACTCAAAAAACTAAATGTTCAACACTTGAGTATTGCCGGTGACAACAGAGTCGATCGAGTGCATCAACTTTCTAAAAAAGCCAAAACATTTCCAATCATTGAATCCTTCTCCAAGAATTTTAAAATTTTTATTGCTGGTTCTACTTGGCCAAAAGATGAAGCGCTTATCATTCCGATTATCAAAAAACTGGTGCAAAAAGATTGGAAATTCATCATTGCTCCACATGAAATTAAACCCAGTAAAATTCAAGCTTTTAAAAATCAACTAAAGCTTTCGGCCATTACTTACTCAGAAGCTTCCACTACAGGGATGACTGATGCTTCCGTTTTGATCATTGACAATATCGGAATGTTGTCTTCGCTTTATCAGTATGGGACGATCGCGTATATTGGTGGTGGTTTTGGTGCGGGTATTCATAATATTCTGGAACCAATTGTTTTTGGCTTACCTGTTATTTTTGGTGAAAAATATCATAAATTTACGGAAGCCGTTCGCTTAGTTGAACAGCAAGGCGCGTTTAGCATTAAGGATGCAAAAGAGTTAGAACAAGTTATCTATCAATTATTAGAATCTGACTTTTACCAACAAGCCTCTCAAGAAGCCAAAAATTATATCATGAAAAATAAAGGAGCAACCGAACAAGTAATGAAATACATCGGTCCAAAAATTGAATTGATGAGTTAAATAGGCTACGATGAATTTACCTTTTAGAAAATATTTTTTCTATCTCTTTTTTATTGGTGTCACCTTCTATATGCTTTGGATATTTGATCCAGCTTTAGGGTCCATTTATGATCTGATCAGTGGTCAAAAACCTGTAGTGACGTATCAAGCCATCGATCACCGACTCCAACATTTAAAAGCAACTGCCTATCAACATTTAAGCGATGATATTCAAGAACGTTTTTCAACAGAAGAAGAAAAGGAATGCTACCAAAAAATCAAGCATAGTATGTATCAGGATGTCACGGTGTATAAAATTCCTTGGTTTAAACGTTATCAATATGTCGTAGCTGATTATCGTTTTAGAGATTTTATGTCTGGTAGCGAATTTTTTATAAATACTTCCGGCATTCCGCATTTAGCGAAAACACAATATTTGATTCTTGATAAAAAGTTATTGTATAAAATCCTTGACTTACATTTGGCTTTAAGAAGTAAAGGCTTACAAGCCGATCAAATCGGAATTAATTCTGGTTTTCGAACACCATTTTATAATGAAGCTGTCGGTGGAAAAGTTTGTTCTCGACATCAAATGGGTGATGCTGTGGATATTTACGTTTACGATATTAATAATGATTCTTATGCCAATGAAACGGATACACAAATCGTTTTTGACCTTTTAGAAAAAGAGATCATCGCCGGCGAAGGAGGATTGGGAAAATATACTTGGAGCACACAAGTTTTGCATTTTGATACAAGAGGATATCGAGCTAGGTGGGAGTATTGAATTGGATATTGGATATTGGATATTGGATATTAGTAACTAGTTCTCCAGCAAGATCTGCCATTCGTTTTGATTGGTTTATTGAATTTAAATTATACAAGATAAGATGATAGATAGTATTTCCTTTTTTGAAGATTTTAAAAACCTAAAAGTACTCATCATTGGAGATGTGATGATTGATCGATACTTGTGGGGAGCGGTACATCGAATGTCACCGGAGGCGCCTGTACCAGTAGTACATTTACAAAAATCAGACAATAGATTGGGCGGTGCAGCGAATGTGGCCTTGAATATCAAAGCGATGGGCGCTCAACCTTATCTTTGTAGTATCGTTGGAGAAGATGAGGATGGAAAAATTTTTAAAGACTTATTACCTCTGGAAGACATTCCAGCTATTGGTATTCTTCCTTCTAATGAACGCATCACGACGGTCAAAACTAGGGTGATTTCAGGAGCACAACATTTGCTTAGAATTGATCAAGAACAAACGCATTCTATTTCTGAAAAAGATACGCAAAGATTGATTGAACAAGTCATTCATTTATTGGATCATCAAAAAATTGATGTTATTTTATTTCAAGATTATAATAAAGGCGTTTTAAATAAAACGGTCATCAAACAAATCATTCTGGAAGCTCAAAGAAGAAAAATCCCGACAGTGGTTGATCCCAAATTTGACCATTTCTTAACTTACCAAGGAGTGGACCTTTTTAAGCCTAATTTGAAAGAAGTCACAGAAGCTTTACCATTTAAAATAAGTAGTGATCTAAATAGCTTAAATAAAGCAGCCGATTTTATCAAAGCCAGACTTGGCAATCGCTACACGCTCATTACTTTATCTGAAAAAGGTATCTTTTTAGACCAAGAAAATGAGTCCCTAATTATCCCCACTCAACCTCGACAGATCACGGATGTTTGTGGTGCGGGAGATACCGTGATTAGTATTGCGGCATTAGGAATGGGTGCCCAAATGGATATAAAAGATATTTCTATTTTGGCAAACCTAGCTGGTGGACAAGTGTGCGAAAAAGTTGGTGTAGTAGCTGTTAATCGAAAACAATTAGAGGAAGAATACATTCGACTTTTAGCGAATGAAACATTAAGAAGCTAGATGTTTTTCTGTAGCATATCGGACTGTCGTTTGATTTTCAAACCTAGATTATCTTACAGAAAAATGACGTAACATATAAAATATTTTAGTATTTTGATAATTGTATTTCGGTCAACGTCCTTTCTATCAATCTGCCCGATTCGTTAGTTTTTATTGTTCACCGTACTGTTGTTTTTTTGGGAATCATCTTTGTTATGCGTTCCGAGAGGACACTTTTCTAAAAGAGGAATATTATGAAACAAAAACCTACGACTACTTTAACTACGAATCTTATTTTCATTTTTTTATGTGCTCCAACATGGTTCTTTGCACAAGTTGAACAACCATCAGAACCTAATTCTCAGCCAGTCCTAATTGAAGATTTTTCGACGCCAGGCATACCCACTGGTTGGACAACCGAAGATGCTTCGGGTAATGATGTTATTTGGACTTGGTGTCAAGATCCTATGCAGTCTTCTTCAAGTGGTACTTGCCCCGGTATATGGGATGGTGACAATAACCAAAATGCATTTTCATCATCAACGGCGGACAATGGTTTCTTGACCCTTAACTCTGATTTTGCTGGAGCCATTGCATCTGCTCACATTAGTAGATTAACGACAAGTCCCGTCGATTTTTCTAGTGGCGATGAAGCTTGGGTTCAATTTCAAACTCACCTTGGTGCTTACAATATTAATCCAGATGGAAATGCCATATTACGAGTCAGTACGAATGGAGGAACGAACTGGACCAACTATAATTGTTTTCCTAATTTCAATCAAATCATTCAAGATTTCCCCGAAACTCGATGGTCCAATAATCCAGAAACTATTCTGATCAATATTTCAGATGTCGCAGCCAATCAATCGGAAGTTTTATTACAATGGCAGTGGACAGGAAATTGGGAATATATTTGGAGCATTGATGATGTAGAAATTTTTGATGAAGATCCTCGTCCCAGCAATGATCTCTTGGTCACTAAAAATTGGTATGCCATCCCTCCGAATATCATGACGCCTAGTAGTCAGATTGATCCCATTGGCTTTACGGCTGATATCCTTAATCATGGTACTAGTCTCCAACCCAATGTCAAATTAACGGTAGAAATTTTTAATCAGTCAACCAATACCATTGACTATAGAGACACCCTAGAGTATGGAGCAATAGAGTCGGATGAGCTGGTTCAAAATGTGCTGTTTTTAGATGAAGGTTTTATGGCGGACATGAGTCCTGGTTTATACAAAGGTTTTTATAAAGTATACGGTGATTCTACAGATAACAATTTTGCAGATAACATTCTGACTTTCTCTTTTGAAATCACTCCAACGACCTTCGCCAAAGAAAATGGTATCCGCACCAATACGACTCCTTCTCTTTCTGAATGGGGTCCAGGTGAACTTCCCTCTTGGGCTTGGGGCAATCATTTTTATATTCCAAATGGTGGTAGTCATTTAGCCACCGCAGCCACTTTTGCCATAGGAAATCCAGAAGCGTTGAATAATAAATTCATTACACTTGCTTTGTATGAATGGGAAGATGACAACAACAACAGTGATACGGAATTTAACGAACGAACATTGGTTGGTTTTAATAATTATCAAATTACCTCTAGTACTCCTGAGTCTGCTTTAATCACAGTCCCTTTACTAACAACAAGCGGTGACACGGGCGTTAGTTTGGCAGATAATGGTAGCTATATTTTAATGTTGGAATATGCTGCTGCTGACTTTACCAATTTATTTATTTGCTACAATGAAGAAAACGATTTTGGCGCGAGCATGTTTAGAACAGAGCAAGATGGAAAACCACAATATATTGGAATGGTAGGTATTAATACTCCTTTGGATAATACGACTTTTTTCTCAGCAGGTTTTGGAACAAATATCGCACCTGTAGTTCGATTAGAGGTGGAAGCGATGGATGCTGTTTCTAATTATACACCTTTGTCTCCACAAAATAAAGTAGATCTTTTCCCCAATCCTGTCGATCAAAAATTGTTTGTTAGCTTAGATTTAGAGCGCTCTTTCGAGCAAATGGATTTGAACGTTTATGACGTAAATGGAAAGTTATGTTGGACGCAAAACAAGCAAAACATTCAAAAGGAAACGCTTGAATTAGACTTGCAGCAGTTGAGTAGTGGAAGCTATTTAATACAGGTCGTAACGAATGAAGGTACTCGAGCAAAACGATTTATAAAACAATAGAAGCTTAGTTAGATTGGTGTTAAAGTGTTAATGTATTAAAGTTCTCCCACGAACGTGAGTACTTTAATACATCTAACACCCTAACACTAAAAAATCTTTACCCCCCTAATTTAGCGAGACCTTCTTCTAGGATTTTGATTCGAGCTTTTCCATCCTCTAATTTCTTTCTTTCTTTTGCTACTACGGCTTCGGGAGCGTTGCTAACAAATCTTTCATTGCTCAATTTCTTTTCAATGCCTTTGACAAATCCTTCCTGTTGAGTCAGCTCTTTTTTCATTCTTTCAGATTCCGCTTTGACATCGATCTCCTTATTGATTTCCATCAAATATTCTTCCGTTCCGGAAACGAAGGAAATGGTATTTGAAATTTCCGTTTCATCTGTAAAAGCTAATTCAGATAAAAAAGATCGTTTGATTACAGTAGGCATTATTCCATCCAATTCATACAACTTTTTCGCCGAAGGGCTATTTTTCACATACAAGGCTAAAGGATCTTTTTGTTTTAAACCTTTGTCATTTCGGTTAAACCGAATCTTTGAAATAACGTCGATGGCTGCGTCAACATTTTTGATCACATCTGCATCATAAGTTTTGGCTTTCGGATAAGTACTAACGATACAATCTTCACCAGGCTTTCGATCTCTTAACTGATGCCAAATCTCTTCGGTAACAAAAGGAAGAAATGGATGCAATACGGTCATTAAGGTTTCAAAAAATCCAATCGCTTGATCATAAGTTGCGCGATCAATTGGTTTTTGATACGCAGGTTTGATCATCTCAATATATTCGGAAAAGAAATCATTCCAAATAAAATTATACAAATTCATTAAAGCATCTGATAATCGATATTCTTTGTAATTGTTTTCGAGCAATTCCAGCGTTTGTTGCAATTTATTGTCAAACCAAGCTCCTGCTAAACGGTTGATGCTTGCGTTCGCTTCATCCAATGGTTCTTCTACAATTTCCAATTTTTTTAAGAAGTTTAAACCTTGCCACATTTTATTACAAAACTTTAATCCCTGATCACACTTGGCACTTTTATTTTCAACTTTTTTGGTCTCTGGATCAATCTTAGCATCAAAAATAATATCATTCCCCGCTGCCCCACTCGACAACATGCCAAACCGAACACCATCTGCACCATAGTTTTCAATCAAAGCCAAAGCATCTGGAGAGTTCCCCAATGACTTACTCATTTTTCGACGCTGATCGTCTCGAACCATTCCTGTAAAGTAAACATCTTTAAACGGATGAATACCTTTTGCTTTAGCTACTTCCTCTCCCAATAAATCACCAGACCATTCATAGCCAGCCATGATCATCCGAGCGACCCAAAAGAACATAATATCCCAACCCGTTACTAAAGCATTCGTCGGATAATAGTACTTTAATTCCTCTTGACTTTCGAAACCATCAAAAACCGAGATTGGCCAAAGCCATGAAGAAAACCACGTATCGACAACATCTTCATCTTGTTGTAAATTGGCTAAAGTCAAGTCAGTATTTCCTGTTTTTTCTTTAGCTTGCGCTAAAGCGTCTTCTTCGTTAGTGGCAACAAAAATATGGTCTTCATAATACCATGCAGGAATTTGTTGTCCCCACCAAAGCTGTCGGGAAATACACCAGTCTCGAACGTTCTCTTCACGCAACCAATTATCGTACATATTGATCATATGCGGAGGATGAAATTTAACCTCTCCATCTTCAACGGCCTTCAAAGCTGTTGCGGAAAACTCTTTCATATCAAGCCACCATTGCAACTTCATACGAGGTTCAACTACTGCGTCGGTACGTTCAGATCGACCAACTTTATTTTGATAATCTTCGATATCAAGGATACGTCCCATTTCTTTTAGTGCTTTTACCATTTTTTTACGAACAGTAAAGCGATCCTCGCCAATATAGAATTGAGCAGCTTCGCTCATCGTTCCATCATCATTGAAGATATCAATTGACTCTAAGTTGTGACGTTCTCCAATATCAAAATCATTCATGTCATGGGCGGGTGTCACCTTAAGACATCCAGTTCCAAAATCTGTTTCAACATAATTGTCA
The DNA here is from genome assembly GCA_964441245.1 of uncultured Saprospiraceae bacterium. Lineage (GTDB taxonomy): Bacteria > Bacteroidota > Bacteroidia > Chitinophagales > Saprospiraceae > JALZUU01. Next base: position 15,958 of record CAYTVR010000056.1, read on the forward strand.
AAAATGATTGGTACTGATCGGTTAACCATAGGAATGATGACACGCTTTCCCTTTAAATGGGTGTAACGTTCGTCATCAGGATTTACAGCAACAGCAGTATCTCCAAAAATAGTTTCTGGCCGTGTAGTTGCAATGGTTACCCATTCATCTTCCGTTCCTTCTATTTGATATTTAACGTGGAAGAGACGGGAGTTCTCCATTTTATAAATTACTTCTTCGTTAGAAAGAGCAGTAAGGGCAATTGGATCCCAATTTACCATCCGAAGTCCACGATAGATTTTTCCTTTTTTATGTAAATCGACAAAAACTTCAATAACCGCTTTTGACAATTTTTCTTCCATTGTAAATCGGGTACGATTCCAATCACAGGAAGCACCTAGTTTTTTTAGCTGATCCAATATGATTCCACCATATTTATCCTTCCACTCAAAAGCATGTTTGAGAAATTCTTTACGGCCAATATCTGTTTTTTTGATTCCTTTCTCTCGAAGTAACTTTACAACTTTGGCTTCAGTAGCAATAGAGGCATGATCGGTTCCAGGAACCCAGCAAGCGTTTTTGCCTTCCAATCTGGCTTTTCGGATTAAAATATCTTGAATGGTATTATTGAGCATATGCCCCATGTGAAGGACTCCGGTGACATTAGGTGGTGGGATGACAATTGAATAGGCTTCTCGATCATCTGGTGTAGAAGAAAAGTAATCTTTCTCCATCCAATGGGCGTACCATTTGTCCTCAGTGTCTGCAGGGGTGTAACGCTTTGATAACATAATTTGTGTTTTAGTGTTTCCTTTTACACGCAAGTGAATATGGACGTGCTATTGAAGGAATACTTATTTTAGAATATAAGTGTAAAGTGTTGAGCGCGAATTTACTTTTTTTGAACCATTTCCATACGGACAGGTAAGAAATATAAGGTCATATAAGTTATTTAGTACTCAGTTGTAATATTTGCTCTTATCGATTTTTTAATAAACTTAGAAACTCGCTTTAAAGTTTCATAAGAATCTCTTGTTTATAAAAATGTTGGTCTGGGGCGCAAAAATATTCATTTTTTTGATGGAGAAGCAATTTTAAGAGGTCTAAAAAGGTAGATATTTCTCTTCTTTCGTAGGTAGTCGTGATTTTGAACCACATCCATACGGACAAGAAAGGAACAAAGGAACACAAAGAAATTCACAAAACCTGTAGAACAAGACCTTCTGAATATAAAAACGGAACCTCTAATATGAATAGAGATTCCGTTTTTTTTCACTTATTTATCCCGATAAAATCGGAAGGATAAACATTAGAACTTCACGACTCTTGTTCGTTTTACTTTTTCATCAGCAGTGATATTGAAAAAGTAAAGTCCTGCTGGGTATTGTGATAAATCAATCGTTGTTTGAAGATCAAGATTTTGTTCAAAAATCAATTGACCTGTATAATTGATGACTTGAAGCTGCGCTGATCTAACATCAGTTAGATTAATTTGAGTGACTCCATTTGTTGGATTTGGGAATATAACTACTTGGCCATCCTCCAATTCTTCTATTGAAGTCATCAAATCCTCTCCATCACAATCTTCATCAATATCATTATTCGGAATCTCCATCGCATCGGGATTGATCATCGCATTCGTATCATCA
>CAYTVR010000056.1:17685-33443 GCA_964441245.1 uncultured Saprospiraceae bacterium
TACCATCACAATCTTCATCTACATCATTATTCGGAATCTCCATCGCATCAGGATTAGCGGCAGCATTTTCATCATCACAATCAACGTTAGAGAAAAACCCATCCTCGTCATTATCGTAAACCATAATGCTTGTGGTCGTATTAGTTGGAATTGGTGTGTTTACATCTAAAGGAATATCAAAAGTAATAACAGCGGTATTTTGTATAATCGTTTCGCTTGCAATTCCAGCATTTGCTTTAATCGCGAAAGTAACGTGCCCTTGGCTTTCGCCAAAATCTGTTGCGCTATCTATTAAATAAATTTGATTAAAATCAAAAGTTACCAGACCACTTGTAGCAATACTTGTTTGGAGGTTTCCAGGATGACTGGTATTGATAACACGGAAGGTGGAGATATCTAAATTAGCATCCAAAGCATCGGTGATGGTCACATCCCGAGCGGTCATTAATCCTGTATTTTGAAAACGAATAGTATATACTAAATCATCTTTTGCTAAAGCAAAATTGTCTGGTCTTGCAGGGTTGACTAATTTGTCATTTGAACTTGGCATACAATCCACTACTATATCATAATTAAAGGTAGGAGTTGTTTCTCCATCAAATATGGTATAGGATTCAAAATGAAGATTGGTTCCTTCCAAAGCGACTCCCGGCACAGTCATTCCGACCATTCTAGTGAAAGATTGGCCGGGTGCAAGAGATGCAAAATTCCAAGCAAATAAATCTGTTCCAATTGTGACATCTGGCATGATACTGAAGGTAGGAACCAGACTTGGATCTATTCGAACCCAAAGTGCTCCATCGTTGGTCGTTGTTCCTTCATTCTTTGTAAAAACACTTAGTTGAATCATCTCTCCACAGTTGGCAGGAGGTGAACTAATCGTACTCGTTTGTGTCGAAACCATATTGTTTGGCGTTAATCCAAAAGAAGCTGTTCCGCGCAAATTCATGGCATCCAAAGTAATATTAAAAGAAGAAAAATCAGTCGTCAGATCCCAATTGGGATTATCTGCTGGATCAAAACTAACGGTGTAAACTCCAAGGGCCGTATAATAAAATCCAGCTCCTGCATTAAGTATTTCACCAGTAGGATTTATTCTGAGAACAACATCTGGCAAATCCGATTCTCCTGGATCTTGAACTTTATTTTGATTGATATCGTAATAGGCATTCAAGAATATTTTAGGTTGACTACAAGCGAACATTACCTCTCCAACATTATTACAGCCAGGGGCATTGCTTGAAATTTTAACGGAATCCGGAGTAGCGATATAACTACAGACAGGAACAATGTCACAGGTATTTAGCGTCAAATTTCGAGTAATCGTCAAAATATCAATCGTGGTATAATCCAAATTTTCTAAAGCCATAATATCGGTCAACAATGGATTGGCATTTAATCGTAATTGCCCACCAATACTGGTCAAATTAGACAAGGAAGCAATATTATTTAATACCGTATTGGAATCTACGAACATGAACTGTCCAATTGATTCCAAGTTTTCTAAGCCTTGAAAATTGATTAAAGATTCGTTGCTTTGAACAGCCAGGTGACCGGTTATTTTAGTCAAAGCGGATCCTGTGAAAAAGTTGGTTAAACTTGGATTCTTGATCACGGAAAAGTCATCATCAATTCTGTTCATTTGGCTCAAGCCAAAAAGATTAGCTAGAGAAGCGTTATTCTCAATAAAGCAATCATCTCCGACAGAATTCACATTACTCAAACCATCTACATTTTCTAAAGATGGATTTCCACTAATGATTAAAACGCCGTCGACCGAATCTAAATCCATCAATGCATCAATGTTGATCAAACTTGCATTGTTGCGAATGGTCACGTCATCTGTGACATCTCTCAGTTGATCAAGTCCAGTCATGTTAGCTAAATTAGCATTTCCTTCAATGACCAAGTCCCCATTTATTTGGACGATTCCTTCCAATCCTGCCAAACTAGTTAGGGACGGATTATTAGAGATGATCAGATCTTCATCTAATGAATCTAGGTTATTCAATCCTGCTAAACTAGCTAATCCGGTATTGCCATTAATGACTAAGGTATCTACGATTAAAATCAACTGGCTCAGTCCGTTCAAATTGACAATATCTCCAGGAGTTGTTTCTTGAATGGTCATCGTTCCGGTAACGGTTGTACAACCAGGATAATTAGTTGGGAAAGCATCAATTTCTGCTTGCGAAGTCAGTGTAATTCCACCGGGCAAACAATTTTGGGCTATCATGTTTGAACTACTTCCTAAAAGAAGGAGAACAATAAATAGGTACAATTTTTCCATGTTTTAAAGATTATAGGTGTTAAATCGAGTGTGTTGTGTTATAAAATTAAATTTGCTACTTACATTGGTCTAAGTAGCAAATTTCATACTAAAAAATAGGGTTTCAGGGCCTTAGAAAATATTTCCTATTGTATTAGCCTCTCCCCTTTAAATCGATTTCATTAAAAAGGAATTTTCAAAGGTTAGATAAATCGCAGCAATATAACATTTTATCTTAATGTGTAGTTTAATTATATATTAATTTAATGGTCTTTTATAACATTCATTAACTTACTGTCTTATGATTTTTTCACTATAAACTTGATTTTTGGTATTGTAAATTCCCTTAGTGAAATTGCTTAAATCAAGATTTTGAGTTTCTGACCGCTGGGAGTTTGTCATTTGCTCGGATAATCAAATCATCTCCTAGATTTTGAAGCTACTTCACTCCTTTTAAATCAACCAAATCTTCATTCTCTCCTAACAACAAATGTCCATCGATTCTAGCCGAAGAGTCCAAACCTCTTAGGTCTTGTAAAATGGTATTCCGAGTAATGCTAAAATCACCACGGATGGTTCTAATTTGAGATAAGGCTCCCCATGTAGGAATTCGATCAAAGTCCCCATTTTTTAAAATACTCAATTCGCGTCAATATTTAATTACTTTTTCTATCCACATCTCCCCTTCTATTTCTACTTTAAAAAAATAAACTCCATTTGCAAAAGCATTAAGCACGACTTCAGCATCATCTATTATTTCTTTTTCTAAAACCACTTCTCCAATGACATTCACGACTTGTAAATGTCCTGTTTGATTTCCATCAATATCGAAGGTGACTGTGCCATTTGTGGGATTCGGAAAAATAGAAAGATTGGTCTTTAGTGAATGATTAATTGAGGTTGTTGGCAACATACTGACCATCAAACTTTTCGTATCATTGGTCAATATCGGAGGGTTTTCATCAAAATAAATCCCTGCTGAATTGGTGATTAAAGTCTCTTCTTCCAAGCCTTCTTTTGGACTGATGAAAAAATCCACATAGCCTTGACTTTCGTCAAAATTACTGGTACTATCTGGCAGATAAATATTATTAAATTCAAAAGTCAAATATCGTTCATCAGTGATCGTAGTGTTTAAAACTTGCTCATGACTGGAGGAGATAAACCTAAAACTATTGACCTCCAAATTGGGATCAAGTGTATCTCGAATGACTACATCATAGGCGACATCGTTACCCGTATTTTGAAAACGAATAGTATAGATAAGATCTTCATCAAACAAGGTGTAGTCACCGGGTCGCTTAGGATGAACCAACTTATCATTGGGATCATAAGAACAACGAACCTCTGTATTGTATTCAAAATAACGGGAAGTATGATCGCCATTTACATCATTGAAAGTAGTGTATGAAATAAAATTTAAAAACGCTCCTGTAAATGAAGCATCAGGAATTTTCAACTTAATTTCTTTGGTAATCGTCTGCCCTGGATAGAGTTCTTCATAATGCCAGCCGTAGCGATTAGGTTCGGATACATCCGGAATATCAATATAAGTTCCTGCAACAATATCAGGATCTACCTCCAACCACAATGTTCCTTTTGTAATGGTTGTTCCAATATTTTTAGTACTGACCGTAAAAGTAATAAATTGATTGCATCTTGCTGAAGGAGCCACTATAGAAGTGATCATTTCTGAATGACTGACCGTTGGGTAAACACCAAAAAATACCTGATGTTCCGATTCGATCAAATCACTTATTTCAATATCAATACTCGCGGGAGAAGTGGTCAATTCCCACATTGGTGAAGCCATTTGCTGATAAGCAAGATTATAATTCCCTCCTTCTAAGAAAATTACAGATTCACCATTATAAGAATTAGGGAATAAATAAAGATCTAAAGGATTAATTTTCATGTGCAAATCTAAATGTGCTCTTTCTTCTGGATCTTTAATTTGATTTTGATTGATATCATAATACACCATCGCACTCAATATCGATAAAGAAGCACAAGACTGAATAATTTCATTACGAGAATCACAACCAAATGCATTATCATGGATGTTAGTATTTCCATCAAAATGGATATAAGCACAAATAAAGGGTTCATCACAAATTCCTAGATTTACGTTGTCATTAATATGTAATTGTTGCAATTCTGCATAATTAATATATCCGAAGCCATTTAAATTCACCAAGGATGGATTCTCTAGAATATATAATCTTCCCTGGATTAAGGCTAAAGTTTCTATTCCTTCTAAGTTGATTAAACTATTATTTTCTTTAATCAAAAAATTACCTCCAATACTATGCAGCTTATCTAAGCCGCTCAAATTTTTCAGACCATGGTTCTTTTCAATTGTAAAGTAGTGTCCAATTTCTTCTAAATTTTCAATCCCAGAAAAGTTGATAATGGACTCATTATTAATCAAGCGAAAATCTTCCTCTATGCTCACTAAACCATGTAATCCAGCAATACTAATCAATTCAGGATTATTCAAAATTGATAAACGTCCACCAATAAAATTTACCTGATCTAATCCTGCTAAAGAAACCAATTCTGAATTATTTTGAATAATCAAATCTCCACCGATTCGTTCTAACTGACTTAAGCCACTTAGATTGGTGACGGAAAAAATAGTATTTTCCTCTATTCTTAGATTTCCCGTAATTTCATTACAACCTGGATGTTGCAAATGAAAAAAATCGATCTCCGCTTGAGAATGAAAGGTTACATTTCCAGCTACGGTACATTGAGCTTGCAATGAAACTGGATAATATAAACAAACCAAAAAGAGTAAAATATATTTTTTCATAATTAATTTTTTGAATGAAGAGAGTCGCTTTACTTTAGGTAAAAAGTATTGGTTTATTGTTTGACTATTTTTTGACTATATACTTCCCTCGAAGTTGTAATCGTATAAATGTAAATCCCTTTCGGGTAATCACTAAGATCGATGGTCTGTGTTTCTTCTAATGCTTGTTCCCACAATTCTTTTCCAGAAAAATTTTTAGCCGATAAGGTGGCTCCTTCCAAATCCTGACATTCAATGTGTAACAAACCATTTGTTGGATTGGGTTGAAATACAATCTGATGATTTTCTGCAAAAGAATTACCATTGGAGGTTGCAATACCACATTGTTCTTTCACAACATTCACTGATTCGCAACCCATTGCATTATCATAAATTTCAGCAGGTCCATTTCCATCTAAAAAATCACAAATACTTGTTTCGTGACAAATACTTAAAAGTTCATTATTAATGATTTCTACAACGTTGAGCTCAATTCCATCTAGGTTTTGCAAAGAAGAAATAGAAGACAAATTATCATTGTCTTTGATTCGGAGATAGCCTCGAATCTCAAATAATCCATCCAAACCGAGAAGGTTTTCTAATAGAGGGTTTTCTTGAATTTTAAAAAAATTGGTGATCAAATGTAAGCCTAACAATCCATCAAAATTTTGCAAGTTTGCATTATTCGTCACCTCAAAAAAACCATCAATCGTCTCCAAGTTTTCTAAGCCTGAAAAATTTTTCAACTGCGGATTAGAAGTCACTAACAAGAAATTATCTATCAATCTCAGTTCATCAAAACCAACCAAATCTATTAATTGATCATTATTTCCTATAAATAGATAACCTCCGATACTAACTAGTTTTTCAAAAGCATCAAATGAAGTCATCCGGTCATTAAAAATAATTTTGATACTACCAGCTATATTGGCCAAATTATTGAATCCCATGATTGTTTCCATGTTGGGGTTGGCTTCCACAATAATATTTCCACCAACCATTATCAAGCTATCCAAGCCACTCACGGAAGACAATTTATCATTCGCTCGGATCAATATATCACCATCAATATTAAGGATATCCCTAATTGCTGTTAAATCAATTAAATCTTCATTTCCTTCCAGTTTCAAATGACCTCCCACATCGAGCAAAGCTTCTAAACCATTGAGATTTTCTAAAATCGTATTGGCTTTTATGATTACATTTCCATCAACTTTATTGACATTAGCCATTCCGGTTAAATCCGTAATGTCTGCATTTTTATCAATGATCAAACTTCCTTTGATTCGATTTAAGCTAGGCATTGCTGGCATTTTGTCTATGTCCCAGTTGCGAAGAATTTTCAAATCATTTCCTAAATAATCGAGTATCGGCAAACTAAAATTACCCGCTCTTAATTGTCCATTTTCAGCAATGGTGAAATCATTACCAATAGAAAAAAGCTTTTCAAAATTGGTCCCGTCGGCTAATATCGAATTACATAAAATCGAAAAATCATTTCCAATGGAAACCAAATTTTCAAATCCTTCAAGATTCAGTAAACCATGATTACTAATGATCGAAAGATTTTCACTGACGTATTGTAAATGCTCTAGGCCATTAAAATTTTGTAAGGTATGATTTTTATAAACTTCCATCGTTGAGCCAATGGATCTCAAAGAATCTAGCCCATTGAAAGAAATCATGCCTTGATTCTTATTGATATAAAATCCGTCATTGATCGTTTCTAATTTGCCTAAACCTGTCATATCTGTTAGTCCGTGGTTGAACCATAGATTCAAATTTCGACCAATAGAAACCAAACTATCCAATCCATGAAAATCAATTAAAGCGTCATTGAATTTTATAGATACTTCTCCGTTTATATGCTCTATTCCAATCAAACCATCGAAGTGCAATAAGGTAGGATTTTCTTCAATGATCAAATGAGATGGAATGGATGTTAAGTTTCCAAAACCAGCAAATTGAGTTAAAGCACTATTATTTTTAATGACCAATGGTCCGGTAAAAGATGTCACGTTACTTAGTCCTGACCAAACTTGTATCGAATCGTTATCCTTTAGAGAAAAACTCCCCCAGAGTTTTTCCAGTAATGGCATACTTGTAAAATCCATCAGTTGATTATTATTATGGATAATGATATCCTTCTCAACTTCTCTTATAGAATCTAAGCCTCCACTATTCACAATGCCATTATAGCTCAATATAAAACTGCCTAAAATTTTATCGAGAGAAGATAAATTAGGTAATGATTCTAGAGCGTAATTTCCACTAATCAAAATATCTTTTACGGAGGTTAAAAGATCAAAAGATTCAATTATTTGTAGTGAATCGTGATTGAAAAAATTCAAGTTATCGTTAATATATTCTAATTGTTGAAACCCCTTAAAGACGGTCGCACGATCATTATTGGAAATGGTCAAACTAGCTCCTACACTAATTAAATTGTTGAAAAGATTCATTTCCTTAAAGCCACAATTACCTAAATTGAAAGAACCACCAACTTCTTCAAGGTTAGGCATGACCGTACTCGATTCATTAAGAAGAGGACTATTAGATAAAGAAAAAGAACCTCCTATTTTTTTAACCGAAGACAAGGCAGACATGGTTTCCATTTCTGAATTATAAGATATCAAAAAATCCCCATCTATATTGATTAGTGAATCCAATCCAGACATATGGATAAATCCATTATTAAAAATCAATACATCCGCTTCAATATTTTGTAGATTCGGCATGGAAGGAATCTCCTTTAATTGCTCATTACTTTTCAATAAAAAACTGGAACCTATAAAATATAAAGAAGACCAACCTTCAATTGAAAAGAGAGATCTATTTGATTCTATCTCTATATTTGATCCTATAAATTCTAAAGCATTGAAACCTGCAATAATCTCTAAAGAATCATTATTGAGCAGAATAAAATCTTTTTCAATCGCTTGCAATTGATTAAAACCCACTAGTGTTTTTATATTCGTATCCTCCATCCGTATACCTCCATAAACTTGTTCTAACTGACTCATTTCAGGAAAAGTGCTCACCTTGTTACATTCGTGAACCCAAATACGATTAACGAATCGCAAACTATCCAGACCTTCAATCCATTTTAAACTAGGATTTCTCCAAAAGATCAAATGATAACCAAGTGAATCTAAACCAGTAAATCCGGTAACTGACATCAAAGAATTATTGGTCTCCACAATCAAATTTCCACCAATCTTCTTTATTTTTTCTGGTCCTCTCAAATGAACCAAATCCAAATTAGAATACACCTTAAAGGAACCACCCAACTCTCTTAATTCAGGTAAGTCAATTTCTTCTAAATCTGGATTGCCTTCAAGACGTAGATCATCACCAATCAATTTTAGTTGATCCAAACCTGAGGTCGAAATCAATGACATATTGTTAATCAAATTTAGATCATCGCCGATCGTATCTACTTGTTCCAATCCTTCCAGATTGAGTAAAGCCGGATTTCCTGTTATACTTAGTTCTCCTTTTATTTTTCTAATTTGGTTTAAACCATTTAAATTGGTGATGATTCCAATCGAACTTCCTGTAATAAAAACATCCCGGACAACCTCGGTATTGGGAAAGTCAGTCGCAAAATTATCTATCTGTTCTTGCGTATTAAAAGTCAGGTTGGGAGGAGGGCACTCTTGTGCAAAAAGGGCGACATTAAAAAAGCAAATAAAAAGTAATAGTAAACCTAATTTGTTCATGATTCATTCTTTGATTTAGGATCCGATTTCTATCCAGTTCAAGGATTAAATAATTAATTATATTTGGAAGGTGATTGGGAAACCATAAAAATCAAGCTTTTATTCGCTTAACACAAAGACAAATAATCACGTTTATAGAGACAAACATGGACAAAATCAGTGTAAGACACTGATTATCAGCTCAATAAATTTAACTTGTAGGATTTTTATTAACTATAAACTAATCTAGAGATGATTTCGATCGATTTGGACTAAGAAAGGAGAGATTGGGATATTAGTTATTGAAGGCAGGTTATTGGTTATTAATTGCTAGTACTCTAGTCAATATTTTTTTTGAGACACAAAAGGAACACAAAGTGAGGAGGGGTATTTTCTTTGTTACTTTGTGATAAATAAGAAAGACAAAAAAACTTTCGCCTAAGGACGAAAAAATTAGTCCCTTCAACAAACACATGGACTAGAGTAGCTTGCTAGCTCCTAGTTACCAATATAAAACCAAGCAATATTTTTTTTCGCTTAAAAACGCATTTCAAAAACTTCAGCCTCTCCTATTTTGGTCAAGGAGACGATAAACAATCGATCATATTGTTCATGAGGCATGGTTGGATATTCCTCCGTTTGAGTTAAGTAATTGAGTAATGCAGGTATCGTGTTAGAATGTCCAACGACCAACATTTTTTTATTATGTCCTAATTCTTTGAAGTGTTCAAAAGAAGCCGTTTGATCTTGAACATTGTAAATAGTGATGTCCATTTTATGCTGATTAGCCGTTGGCTTGCAAGTATCTTTTGTTCGATAATAATCCGAGCTATAAATTCCATCTAGTCCTAACTTTCGAAAAATATGACCTAATCGTTCTGCTCGTACTACTCCAATTTCTGATAACATTGGATCACTCCCACCTTCTTCTTTTTCTGCATGTCGAACCAAGAAGAAGGTACTTTGATTTTTATCTTTCAAACTAGGAATCAATAGTCGCTGGCCATCTTCTGTTTTCACAAAATGTCCATCTATTTCCAACATCGTTAAAGGAGAGGTAGACGGTGGCGTCATAGTTTGTTTTTGCCAACCACAAGCAGGTAACAAAAGGACGATAATCAGAAGGTTCACATATTTCATACTATCTGTTATATTTTATTCAACTTTTACCAGTTCTTCCAATTCGATTTCTATTTGCTTATCCATCAAATCTTCAAAAGTTTCTCTTTCTCGAATTAAAAAATGCTGGCCATTGTGTACCAAAACCTCTGCTGGCCGAAAACGAGAATTATAATTAGAAGCCATGGAAAAACAGTAGGCACCAGCATTATAAAATGCAAGGACATCGCCTTCTTGTATTTCTCTTATTTTTCGGTTAATACCAAAAGTATCCGTTTCGCAAATATAGCCTACGACCGTATAGATTCTCGGTTTACCATTTGGCTTAGAGACGTTTACAATCCGATGGTACGCATCATAAAACATTGGGCGAATCAAATGGTTCAATCCAGAGTCTATTCCTGCAAAAACAGTGGAAGTCGTTTGTTTCACTACATTTACTTTTGCAAAAAAGTAGCCAGCTTCGCTTACCAAAAATTTTCCAGGTTCAAACATCAACGTTAAATCTCGACCATAATTTTGACAAAAGTCATTGAATCGTTTTGATATTTTTTCACCTAGTTCTTCAATATCCGTCGATATATCATTTTCCTTATAAGGAACTTTAAAGCCACTTCCAAAATCAATGAATTCCAACTCCTTAAATTCTTTGGCAACATTAAACAATATTTCCGCTCCGCGTAAAAATACATCTGCATCCAAAATATCAGATCCCGTATGCATATGGATGCCTTCTACTTTCAATCCTGTGGTTTGAATCACCCGGTGAACCAATGGCATCTGATGAATTGAAATCCCAAATTTTGAATCAATATGTCCTACTGAAATTTTAGAGGAACCTCCCGCCATGATATGCGGATTGATTCGAATACAAACTGGAATATCCTTATGAGATTCATCAAATTGTTCTAAAATAGAAATGTTGTCAATATTGATGCGCACCCCTTCTTTCACAGCCATTTCGATCTCCTCTAAGGACACACAATTCGGAGTATACATAATATCTTGTGGTGCAAAACCAGCTTTTAAGCCCAACCAAACCTCCTGTATCGAAACCGTATCCAAACCAGCTCCCATCTTTTTTATCAATTTCAAAATATTGATATTCGATAAGGCCTTACATGCATAATTGATTCTCAATTTTTTTACATCAAAAGCAGCATACATCCGTTTATACTGTCTTTCAATAATGGCACTATCATAGACATAAAGTGGGCAACCATATTGCTCACATAAGGCTAGCGGATCCACACCGCCACTTAACAAATACTGATTGTTATCGATTTTCATAAAAATGTATTCAAGTATTCACCCTCTAACAAAATCGTTATATAAGAAAACCTCCTTTAAAACGAGTATCTCTTGGAAGATGAACAAGTTAAAAAACAGGTTTTATTTGGTTTAGGACTGCTAAAAAAATAAATATTTTTGAGAATTTTAGTTTAACGTGCTAAAAATAAGTAAACAATTAGAAAAATTAAGCTTAAGTGGTTCTTTGTCAACTTATTTAATAGTAATGCTGTCAATTATCAGTCAAATTTGAATCTATAAGTATTATTTCATCTTAAAAGTTGTTTCAAAAGAGCTTATTGACTTCTAAAAAGAAAAGCCTACAAAACATTGAAACTCCACTTTTCTTTTTCTGACTTCCTCTAAATGTTCTTAATTTTTCCTAAAAGTTTCCGATCGATACACCAAAAATGGAGTTCAGCACATCTTTTACATTGAATCTTCGTTAGAAAAGTAGAAATACGCTAACTTAATGATTCTGATTAAAGCCGGATACAAGATTAGAATGACCGGAATCGCTTCAATTAATCGAAAAACTATCAAGTGACAGAACAAGAACTCATAGTAGCTTGTAAAAATCAAGATCGAAGAGCACAGAAGTTGTTATTTGATCGCTATTCGCCCAAAATGTTTGGGGTCTGTAAACGGTATATTAAAAACCGGGAAGATGCCGAAGATGTATTGGTCGAAGGATTGTTCCGAGCATTGACCAAAATTGATATGTTCAAAAGTCAAGGTAGTTTTGAAGGATGGATTCGCCGTATCATCGTTAATCAAGCATTAATGTTTTTACGGAAGAAAAACAATTTCAAAATGACTGTAGAGGTCAGCAATATTGAAATAAAAAGCCAAATCAATGCAGAAGACGAATTAGTCGCACAAGACATACTTAATTTACTAGAGAAACTTCCAACCGGATATCGTACCGTTTTCAACCTTTATGTACTAGAAGGATACAAGCATCGCGAAATAGCAGAGCTATTGGGTATTAGCATTAATACCTCTAAATCTCAATTGATCTTAGCCAAAAAACGAATGCAATCTTTAATAAAGGAAAGTCAATATCCAGACGTTGGTTAAAGAAAATTTAAAAAGGATTTATGCTGTTCCTTTTTTAATTTATAATCGTCAAAATTGTATCCTGATACTTATTGAAGGAAACTAGATGAACTAAAATAAAAAACATGAAAATTTTAATATTATCAATCATCACCTTTTTTCAATTCATTAGTGGAAACCTTAGTGATTTTTTCCATACCAATGACCTTACGGAAAAAGTAGCTCCAGATCCCGTGATTAATCAAACGGATTTACTACAAGAATGGGTCTTGACCGAAGGATGGTTTAATGAAGACACTATTACTTTCGAAAAAAAAGATACTAACCTACATCAAACGAATCTTTATAAAGTATTTACTTTTCAAAAGGATGAAACGATAAACTTCCAATTATATAATCCGCAAGAATACCGAATTTGTGGTGTCGGATTATTAAATATGAGAAAAGGAACTTGGAGTGTAGAAGATAATCAGTACTTAAAGGTTCATATCATAGGAGAACATTGGGGAGAAAGTGAATTTGAATATGAGACCCGTTATGTTATTGAGCATATTAGTGAGAAAAAGCTTAAATTAGTAGTCGACCGGAAGATACTTTCTTCTGAAAAGAATTTTTAAAATGAAACGTCAAAAAAATATTTCTGATCTATTTCGCGACAATCAGCACAAGCTGAATGAACGCCCATCTTCGGATGCATGGGATAGATTAGAACGCAAACTAGATCGTCACCAGACTTCTGCCCGACCTCAGGTGCGACCGATGTATCGACAGCTCATCATGGCTGCTTCGATCCTATTTCTAGTGGGCATGGTATCTTTCTTTAGCTTCTTTTTAAAACAAGAGAAAGCTAGTTTTTCGGAAATGCAAAAGGTTCCAAGTTTAACACCAGTTCCTACGGACTTTGAAGACATCACTTATACGGATGCCAACGATGGTTTGTATAAAATGGTGAATTACTCTAAAAACTTAAATACCAATCCACGTAAAGTCATTCAAGAAGGAGCTCCTTATAAAAAATTAGTCGCACAACGAACAACAAAGCTGAACGGTGCGCCAAGTAATATTCAATATGCACAAGTAGAAAAAGTCAGAAAAAATAAAAATGCTAAAGCTGAAGTAGAAGAGTCCATTGTCATGGAAAACTCAGCTGCTGCTGCTAAACACTCAGACACCAATGATGGGATCATTGCCATGAAAGATGAAAGTAATGCCGATGATAAAATAATTGAAAGTCCATCAAAACCAGTTGTAGCTTCCGCACCAACAACCTACTCTGATGCTGACATTGCATTCGAAGAGTCGGCAGAAATAGTGTCTACCTCGTCCGCGGAAGCCCAAAAAAGAGTAGACGCCGCAAAAGATGCTACACCTAAAGCTAAAACATCCAGAGCTACTAAGAAACAAGAAAGTACAGCTCGAGCGCAAGACATTACTTTAAATGCGATGAAAAACTCGATTGAAGTCAGTGCTAATTCTCCGCAACTAGGTTTGGATCAATTCAAATGGATTTTAGGTAACTGGAAAAATCAAAGCCCAATTGGACAATCTTATGAAGCTTGGAAACAACTAGATGAATTCAACATTCAAGGTAAAGGTTTCTTAGTCGTCAATGGGGATACGACTTTTACAGAAGGCATGAACATTCAAAAAATAGATCAAGATTTGTATTACATTCTAGCAGTAGATCAACAAGGGGTACCTGTCAAATACAAACTCAAAACTTACACGGAAAAACAAGTGGTTTTTGAAAACAACGCTATTGCTTTTCCTAATCAAGTTATTTTGCAACGAGCAGATGCTAAGAACTTTAAAACGGTTTTACAAAATAGCCAAGCACCGACGCAACTCAATGCATCTCAAAATGTATATCTCCAAAATCGAAATCAAATTCACCCAGAACAAGTGGAAAGAGTGATGACAAAAACAGATAGATAGAAAGAAGTTAATTAAGTATTAGGTCGTAAGTAATAAGTATTAAGTCCCATCAATTCAAGTAATAATACGCGTATTGATGGGACTTAATACTTACGACTTATTACTTATCACTTAAACGGATGCCTTTGTTCCCAATCATCTTTGGGGCGTAGATAATCCAAAAGCGGATGTAAAAATTTATTGGAGAACGTAGAACGATGTCGAAAGTAGCAATACATTTCGATGGGTACCGCTCCAATAGAACTTTTGATGGCCATAGCCGTTCTGGCAAAAACAATTCTTTCTGCTTTATTTTCGATTCCACAATTTAAAATATCATATAAAATATTGAGATACACTTGATATTCTCGATTGTAATCATGATCATAACCCAAAAAATGCGCTTCCATTTCTTTACCATTCAAGATGGTCGTAAAATAAGCAATAATTTTTCCATCTAAATAATAGGCAGTCAGGTTAAAGTGATCTTGAAAATTTTGCTTTAAAGCAAGTAAATAATTTTCATTCAGGTTGATCAAATTGAATCCTGAGTTATTAGCTATCTCAGTATATAGTTCATAAAGTCTTGGTAAATTCGCCTCAATTTCTTCTGCAGATAAAGAACGTTTTTCAATTGCAGCTCCTTTCTTAAAAGCACGTTTCATGCGTACTCGATATTTAGAAGACAATGCCGCTTTATACTCCTCAATTGTTTCCCAATGCAAATCCATGACCATGTTAGGTTGCACGGTAAACTCAACAAAAGATCGATCTACTAAACCTTGTACATCTTTCTTATTTTCTTGGTAAATTTCTTTGATTAAAGTTCCTCGGATTGGAATATTGAGCCGTTCTAATTCTTCTTGAACGGGTACGATTCCTTTTTCCAAATACAAGACCGCTTTTTCTTTCGGAATTTTGGAATTAAAATAATAACCATGTTCTCCAGTCAATAAAAGATTACCAATCACTAAGGTATAAAAGTCAACTTTTGAAGCCAACAAACCTTTGAAGTAACGCCCTAAAGTTGTAAAAAAGCAAGGTGTTTTGTCCTCTTCTTCTTTGTTTAGACTTCGATCCGCTTTGAAATGTTGAATTTGTCCAATGGCTATCCCAACTGGTTTGTTTTTTTCACAATACAGCAAATAACAAAATCGCATACCAATCGGTGGATTTTGTTCTAATAAACTTAGATAAGTTCTTTGTAAAAAAATATTATCAGAAGGAGCTAAATCATCCCACTCATGAGGAACGTCATTGAGTGATTGATAAAAAAACAATTGCATATCTCCATCCATTTGAATAGCATCTGCTTTCACTCTAGGCAACTTATTTCTTTTGGTTGGAATGTCTTTATGCAACATAAAATTGTTTTGGTCAATACCCTTTTCTAAACGGCTTTGAGGCAATTATTGTTCGTGAAAAAGATACTTAATTCCAAAAAACTTCGAAGTGAATGACGAAGATATAATTAAAGATGGTTGAAAGAAATTGGTTAGTTACAAGAATAATCAATATCCAATATCCAGTAAAGAATATTCAATTACTACACCAAAACCTAGCCCTCCACCTTCGGTTGCTTCGCCCATTTACGGATTTCAGCCAAAGCTGC
>CAYTVR010000057.1:0-32912 GCA_964441245.1 uncultured Saprospiraceae bacterium
TCATCCGTACGGACGAGCGATTAAAAAGCTGACGAGTTGGACAAAAATCTCATTTTGCAAGCATGTTTGGAGTTTTTAAACAACTTCTATAATAAACAAATAACCTTATCTCGTTTGATTTAAAAAATAAAATCATGCAAAAAAATATGCTCTTATTGATCGTAGTTGCATTATACACCTACAGTGGAATCGCTCAAACAGCCACCAAAGAAATAAAGCTAACTGATATCTGGCAAGACTATACCTTCTTTGGAAAAACGGTTCCTGGGTTTAATTTTCAAAAGGATGGAAAGCATTACACTCGTAAAGAAACGACCAAGATCAAACAGTATGATTTGACTTCTGGTGCAATGACCAAAATATTATTTGATGCTTCGACTTTACCCAAAAGTGAATATTTCGATGGTACATTTGATGATTACAGTTTTAGTGATGATGAAAAACAATTGTTGATCAAAACAGGTACAGAAGCTATTTATCGCCGCTCTACTCGAGCTAATTTTTTTGTTTATAATAAAAAAAAGGAAAGCTTTACGTTATTGGATGAAGATGGAAAACAACGCTATGCGACCTTTTCTCCTGATGGAAAAAAAGTAGCTTACGTTCGCCGAAATAATTTGTATTACAAAGATTTGAAGTCTGGGAAAATCACACAAATCACAAAGGACGGTGCATTCAATGAAATCATAAATGGTTCTGGTGATTGGGTCTATGAAGAAGAATTTTATTTGTCTCAAGCATTTGAATGGTCAGCCGATAGTAAAAAAATTGGCTTTATTCGTTTTGACGAAAGTCAAGTCAAAGAGTTTATCATGACCATGCATTTGGATCAACCTTATCCAGAGTATGTAAAATTCAAGTATCCAAAAGTAGGAGAAGCAAACTCAATGGTCAGTGTACACATTTATCATTTGGATGATGGAAAAACAGTAAAGGTAGATACTGGAAAAGAAACAGATCAATATATTCCTAGAATCAAATGGACACAAGATGCGAACAGCCTTTCTTTGATCAGACTCAACCGCCACCAAAATCATTTGGAACTTTTAATCGCCGATGCTACATCAGGGCAAACGAAAACTTTACTCGAAGAGAAAAGTAAATATTATTTTAAAATCAAGGATGATTTGACCTTTTTGAAAAATGGAAAACAGTTTGTTTGGACCAGTGAAAATAGTGGCTATAATCATGTTTATTTATATAATATGAATGGAACGTTGGTTCGTCAGTTGACTAAAGGAGATTATGAAATCAGTAAATTTTATGGTGTTGATGAAAAAAAGGGAATGATTTATTATCAAGCGGCGGAAGTCTCCCCATTGGATCGAGAAGTATATGAAAAGACTTTGATCGGAGGTAAAAAACGAAAATTGACTACAGCCACAGGAACGAATAAAGCTCAGTTTTCGGATACTTATGATTACTTTGTCAATACCCATTCTTCTGCAAATACGCCCAATACTTATACGGTTTATGATCGATCTGGAAAGCGCATTCGAGTGGTTGAAGACAATGCGGATCTAGTGACTAAACATCAAGATTATGGCACACAAGTAGTGGAGTTTTTTGATTTTAAAACCAGTGAAGAAGTTACGCTCAATGGATATATGATCAAACCTCCTAATTTTGATTCCTCCAAAAAATATCCGGTTTTAATGTATGTTTATGGTGGACCAGGAAGTCAGACTGCTGCCAATAAATATGGCGGTTCTAATTATTGGTGGTTTCAGATGATGGCTCAAAAAGGTTATGTGATCGTCAGTGTGGACAATAGAGGAACGGGAGGAAGAGGAGAGGAATTTAAAAAAATGACTTACCTGCAATTGGGGAAATACGAAACTAGAGATCAAATCGAAGCAGCTCAGTATCTCGCAAGTTTACCTTATATTGATGGTTCAAGAATTGGGATTTTCGGTTGGAGTTATGGCGGGTACATGTCAAGTTTGTGTATTCTAAAAGGAAATGATGTTTTTAAAACGGCGATTGCGGTGGCTCCAGTTACCAATTGGAAATGGTATGATACGGTTTACACCGAACGATTTATGCGAACGAGTGAAGAAAACGAAGCAGGATATCAGGAAAATTCACCGGTTTATTTTGCAGATCAATTGAAAGGAAATTATCTATTGGTTCATGGAAACGGCGACGACAATGTTCATTTTCAAAATACCGCAGAAATGGCCAATGCCTTGATCAATGCCAATAAACAATTTGATACTTATTTTTACCCCAACAGAAATCATAGTATTTTTGGTGGCAACACTCGACTACATTTATATACGAAGATGACTAACTTTTTATTAGAAAAATTGTAGGAACAAAAAATCAAATATCATGCTGATTACATCAACAGATTTTATACCCGGTAAGGAAATTGTAGAAGTAGTGGACATTGCTAGAGGGAGTACGGTTCGAGCCCGACATATAGGACGAGATATTTTTGCAGGTTTAAAAAATATAGTAGGAGGGGAGATTGATGAATATACTCGATTAATGGCTGACTCTCGAGAGGCTGCAATCGATCGAATGATGGCCGATGCAGAAAGAATGGGAGCTGATGCCATTATCAATGTACGTTTTACGACCTCCATGATCATGCAAGGAACCGCAGAAATTTTAGCCTACGGAACCGCAGTGAAACTAAAAGCATGATCAAGACATAGAACCTTTTTCATGAAAATGGAGTTAAAGACTCTGTACTTGATGAGGAATTTTGTCTTATTTTACTTGCCCATCATCAATCGACAATCAATAACATAGAATTAAAATGGCGAAGAAGAAGAAAAAAGAAGATAATAAAAGAGTAGATATCAAAAACCGAAAAGCGGCTTATGAATATAGCTTTGTACAAGAGCTAGAAGCTGGAATCATGCTGACGGGAACCGAAATCAAATCGGTGCGTGCCAACGATGCCAACTTAAAAGATGCTTTCTGCTATTTTAAAGATAATGAGTTATGGGTGAAAAATATGTTTATCGGAGAGTATAAATTTGGAAATTATAATAATCACGAAACTCGTCGCGAACGAAAACTGCTCCTCAAAAAAACAGAACTCAAAAAATGGCAACGTCGAGTCACTGAAAAAGGTTTTTCTATCATTCCTTTTCGATTGTATCTTTCAGAAAGAGGACTGGCCAAACTCGAACTCAAATTGGCCCAAGGTAAAAAATCCTATGACAAACGAGCTTCCATCAAAGACCGAGAAAATAAACGAGACATGGATCGATTGAAGAAAATGAGGCTTTAGAAAAAGGAGAGAGTCAACATCAATCCACATTATCTTGGAAATACAATTCTCTGTGAGTCATTTCAAAAGCACAAAGTCTTCCTAAACCAAGTTTATTAAATACACATCCATTGTCGATGGTCACTACGGGAGTTTGACCCAAGCCTTTCAACATAGAAGTGATCACATTTTTTTTCTTTGGAACATGGCCATGAATGATGACACGACCATTTAACCAATCTCGATCAATGCGATCATACCATTGATGTTTTCGCCAAAGCATAGAATGGAATTCATCAAAAGGATTACTGAGGTTGAAACTAAATCCAGCATGAACCAAAACATAGCCTGGAACTTCCATGTAGAATGGAAGACTACTAAAAAAGTCTAAATATTTTTTTGGAATATTGGCGCTTCGGTCCACTTCAAAAGATTGCATGGTCTTATCGCCACCATTAAGTTTCCAGGTTTTATGCCATTCCATATCGTTTTGAGCATCCAATAACATTTGGTCGTGATTGCCTCGAATACAAAATACCTGATGTCCTTCGGCTTCCAACTCCCAGATATAATCAATCACTCCTTTGCTATCTGGCCCACGATCAATGAGGTCTCCCACGATATATAGTTCATCCTTTAGGGACAAGTTAATCATTCCCATTAATGCTCTAAAACTTTTAGCACAACCATGAATATCCGAAACCGCAAATCTTCGCATAGTAAATTTATGTCTATTAATTCTCTGGTGTTGTTCAATAATTAGTCTGTATGACAGACCTACAAAAACAGTGTTTAACTAAAGACCGTAAAACGGAAATTAGTTAAATGAAGCACCCCTTATTTCGATAAAGAAATAAGAATAATAAAATATGTGTTTTGGTTTAATGTAAGAATAGCAGTAAAACATTAACTATGAAAAAAGAGTTCATTGTTTATTTAATAAACTTTATTTGAAATTTGCATTTTACAAATTTCAGCACCCTTCTTTCATAAATAATCCTAGTGTTTTAAGTACTGCATAGTATGAGGAGGAAAAAACAAAATTAACCTAAATTCTTTACAATATTACTATTTTTATCTTAGAATTAATAAATATACTAGGATATTTTTGATTACTTGCGATCAAGTTTTTTTTATACACACAGTATTTGTTGAAGAACCAAAAAAATAACATGATTCAATTTCCAAACGAATTTATTTGGGGAGCAGCCACTTCCTCTTACCAGATTGAAGGAGCATTTAATAAAGACGGAAAAGGTCCTTCTATCTGGGATGCCTTTTGTCAGATACCTGGAAAGGTCGCTAATACGGATACCGGTAATGTAGCCTGTGATCATTATCATAAAATGAAAGAAGATGTAGCGATGATGAAATCCTTAGGCTTGAAAGCTTATCGTTTTTCCATTGCTTGGCCACGAATTTTACCAAATGGGAGAACGAATAAAATCAATCAAAAAGGCATTCAATTTTATTCTGATTTGATTGATGAATTATTGGCCAATGATATTGAACCTTGGGTCACGCTTTACCATTGGGATTTGCCATTGGCACTACAGTTTGAAGAAGATGGTTGGCTGGGGCCAAAAATTACAGATTTGTTTGCAGCATATGCGGAGGTTTGTTTTGAGCATTTTGGTGATCGAGTCAAAAATTGGATTACGATTAATGAAGCCTGGGTGATTACGATTTTGGGCCATGGACAAGGTGTTTTTGCGCCAGGACGCACGTCTAATTCGGAACCTTATCTTGCTGGACATCATGTTTTATTAGCTCATGCAAAAGCGGTAGATATTTATCGAAGAAAATTTCAAGCCAACCAAAAAGGTAAAATTGGAATAACCAATAATTGTGATTGGCGAGAGCCCTTAACTCATTCAGATGAAGATAAAGCAGCGGCTCAACGAGCTTTAGAATTTTTTGTAGCCTGGTTTGCTGACCCTATTTATTTTGGAAAATATCCAGAGGTAATGATCAATCGATTGGGCGATCGATTGCCTCAATTTACCGCTGAAGAGGTTGAATTGGTCAAAGGTTCTTCCGATTTTTTTGGTTTGAATCACTACACGACGATGTACGCATCTGATGCCAAGGACGAGTTAGTAAAAGGAAGCGTTTATGGGAATGGTGGTTTATCAGAGGATCAAGATGTTAATCTAAGTGTCGCTCCTAAATGGAAAAAAACGACGATGCAATGGAGTATTGTACCTTGGGGCTGTCAAAAATTATTAGAATGGATTGCCGATCGATATGATAATCCTCCGATTTATATAACCGAAAATGGTTGTGCTTTTAATGATACCATTCAAGATGGAAAAGTGGATGATCAAGCGCGTTTGGATTTCGTCAAAGGATACCTAGAAGCTTGTCATCAAGCGATTCAAAATGGCGTTAATTTAAAAGGTTATTTTCTTTGGTCTTTGATGGATAATTTTGAATGGGCTTCCGGATACGAAAAACGATTTGGAATGACTTACATTGATTTTGAAACTTTAGAACGAACGCCCAAAAAATCCGCACACTGGTATAGCGGTGTGATTGAACAAAATGGTTTTTAGGATTTGGATCCAATAATCTATGAAAAGTAAGAATCCATTTTTTGCATGAAAGATGTAGGCTGGAGTACTTTTAAAGATAATGTATATTTTATTGGCGCTGGATGGAAAGAAGTAACAATTTATTATTTCCAAATCATACTAAAGTGATTAAAAATCACCATCGTTCCAATTCCGACAAAAACCATTTTCGTTCTGTTAAAATATCTTTTTGATTCGCTTCTTTTTTTAATTTTTCTTTTCGTGCTTTATCGTAAGATGGGATGGTTGTTAATTTGCGGACCAGTTGAATGAAATTCAGGAAATTTTTTCGATGAAAATCGCTTACTTTTCTTCTTCGTATAAATGCAGAAAAACTTTGAAGATGAGAATCCAAAACATCAAACTCTTTCAACTCGAAATAAATTTTCAGCAAATGTGATTTGATAATTAAAATATTAATTAAGTCCTCATATGCTGCTTTTTGAAAAAAGTGAATCGCTTCCCGATAATTTTTTCGAGCATATTCTATCCGCCCTCGATTAAAACAGATGGTACTTTCCCGGTAAGTCTTGTCCAACTTGTTTTGATGGGCTTCGATAAAATCGTCACTCCATTTCAATCGATTGAGTTTGATACTTCCTCCAATGATATTATTAAAAGTAAAACGGGAGAGTAAATTGTTTTCCAACAAAATACCAGAACTCAAACCATACTGATACAAATCAAAACTTTCTTCTACAAAAGAACTATCCCCTTCATTAATTTTACGAATACAAAAATTGATCGCCATATAATGTAGCTGTTTTTGCTCCTGCTTATCAATGACCGCTTGATATTGTAATAGAGAAGTTTTGAACTGTTGGAAAAAATGGGATTGATTAGGATTCGTTAAAAATTGATAGCAATAATAATAAATAGCGATGAGCGGTTCTGTCAAATATCCTTCGGCCTCGATGCGTTCCAACACATGATGGAGTAAGCCATGATCATAAGAAGTTTTATAAACTTTTTGATGCGTCAGTTGAGTACAGCTGTGTCTTAGTTTTTGTAATAAATACAAATGATCAATCGTATTCGATACCTCTTGTAAATTCAGTGGTTCACTACGCTTGTTGGACGTATGAAAATGAGCTAGCTCCGTTTGTAGACTTAATAGATGTTGGTAATAATCGACATTTTGATTGCTCGTTTGTGAAAGTAGGTTTTGTGCTTTTTTTTCTGTTTTGATAAAATGTTTAGACAGTTGTCGAGTGCGATAAATTTCACATAAAGTCAATTTGGTTTTTAGAGCATCTTTACGATGAAAATTAACCAGTAAAAATTCTTCAATCAGTTCCTGCAAATCACTCATCGCAGCACGAATTTTTAAATCATTAAAATCCTCTCCGATATAGGCCTTTTGAAATAAAATACTTTTGTCTGGAAGGGGAGTTCCCTTTTTCTTTAGCTTCGCTAGATATTCAAAAATCACCTCTAGATCACTTCTTTTATTAAAAAAAGGAGACCTTAGAAACTGACGAAATTGCCGAATTTCCACCTTTGTCAGCGTCTCAAAAACATCATATAGTTTATAATTGGTCAAAATGATTATTTTATTTTCACTTTTTTACCATCTAATATATTGATATTCAATTAATAATAAAATGATTATGAATTTTTATTTGCACAAAATTGATTTTTTGTCTTTGTCTTCCCCCTTTAAATAGAGAATATTTGTAATAGAAATAAGAAAGGAAACTTAAAAAATTAGGACAAAATCTTCAAGACAATGAAAAACGAGAAAGGAACAAACCAAAAAAGTCTTAAAAACTGGATGAAATACATTATGATATTTTCCATAGGTATTTTTCTATGGCAAACGTCATCTGCACAAGGTTGGATCAATTATTATGATGATCCATCTCTCGCTCGCCGATCTTTTGGTGTAGTGAATGGGGAAGGAGCCTACGTTCTTTTTGAGAACAAACCAAGTCGAGAAGGTTTTGATATTGTTAGTGTGAATATTTTAGGAGACGAAATTTGGAGAGTACCTTTCCGAAATACCAGTAACTGGGTCAATAATTATGTGCAGTGTTATGATGTCGTACGATCTGGAACAGAATATATTTTTTTAGTAGCTCGAGAGTCTTTGGGATTGGAAGAATTTGGTCTTGTAAAAATGAGTGCGACGGGAGAACTATTGTCTGAAGCTACTATTTTTTCACCTAACTATGATGTCCAAGGAAGTTTAATTCATTATGGTCAAATAGAATTACTTGAAAATGGTAATTTAGTTGTTTCGAGAACAATAGAAGACTTTATAGACAGCGGTTTTTCTATTAGAAATGATGTTATCATTGTAGATGAACAAGCTAATTTACAAAACACTCTACTTGAAAATGACAGTGAACAGTGGTTAGCTCCTGCTTACGATATTCAGTCTACTTCGGATGGAGGTGCTATTTTGGTTTGGATTGGAATGGTTCGAAAATATGATGCTTTTGGAAATTTGGAATGGGAAGATCAAGGAACTTGGGGCGCACCGACCTCAATTGTAGAAACACCAGATGGTGGATTTGTATACATGGGGGAAGCAGGTTTTGACATTATACGTTTGAGTAAAATAGATGCTAATGGAGAAGATGTCTGGCAACAAACGATTGAAGGAAGCATTACTTTTAGTGAGGGAGATTTTCTTCATATTGATCCTAGTGGCGATTTATTTTTTATAGGAGCCAATGGTCCGCAAGTGACCTTGTATCAGACCGATGCATTTGGAAATTTGGTTTGGAAAAGAGATCTTGATTTATTAGGATATGGATATACTTACTTAAGCACTTTGTTGCGTACAGAAAATGATGGCTTCCTGATCGCAGGTAGTGTCGGTACTTTAACGCAGATACCAGGAGGATGGCTCATTCCCAAAAATCATAATTTTTTACTTTCCACAGATAGTTTACCCAATAAAAAATTATTCAATACCACGATATTTGATGCGAATAATAATTGTCAAATAGAGACTAGTGAACCACCTCTAAGTAATATTCCATTTAAAATATTGACGCCAGATAGTTTAACAATTATTCGAACAACCAATGATGATGGGAAATGGGATTTACCTGTTTTAGAAGGCACCTATATCATTTCTACTCTGTTAGATCATCCGATTTGGGAACCATGTCAGGATACTGTTATGGTAGAGATTGATGCTGATGCTGATTCCACTTATTTTGACTACCTATTTCAAGCGACGCAGTTAAGTCCTTATTTGGAAGTAGATATCAATACTTCCTTTCTACGTCGTTGTTTTCAAAATTATTATACCGTCGAATATTGCAATACTGGATCTATTGCTGCCGAGGATGCTTATATCGAAATAACACTGGATGAGCATTTAACACTGAACAGTGCATCCATCCCTTGGTCTCAACAAAATGGAAATGTGTACACCTTTGACTTAGGAACTATAGAGGTAGGCCTTTGCGAAAAATTTGAACTGATTGTTACCGTAGAATGTTCTGCCGAATTAGGTGAATCGCTTTGCGCAGAAGCGCATATCTTTCCAGATACAACACTTTTACCGCCTTCGCCGAATTGGTCTGGTGCATTAATTGAAGTAGATTATTCCTGTGGAGATAGTCTTTATTTCCACATTCAAAATACAGGAGAAAATGGAATGCCAGAAGCTTTGGATTATATCATTATTGAAGATGCTATTCTTCGCGAAAGCGGACAATTCCAATTAGAAGGAGGCATGCAACAAGAGATTAGCGTTCCCGCAAATGGTGCGACCTACTATATTGCTGCTGAACAAGAGATGTTTGCACCAAGCGTCGAATCAACAATGTTGTTAGTGGAAGGATGTGATCCTGAGGGCAATGGTTCTAGTTTCGGTTTTAGCAATCAATTTCCGCTCAATACTATTTTTGGTGCCGTAGATATTGATTGTCGAGAAGTAATAGGTGCATATGATCCCAATGATAAAGTAGCCTTTCCTGAAGGTTTTGGTGACAACCATATCATCACTAAAGATCAAGATTTAGAATACCAAATTCGTTTTCAAAATACAGGAACGGATACCGCTTTTACGGTGGTCATCATAGATACCCTTTCTCATTTTTTAGATGCGAATTCTGTCCGTCCTTTGAGCTCAAGTCATGATTACGATTTTACAATTTTACCAGGAGGCATTGCCAGATTTACTTTTGAAAATATCATGTTGCCAGATAGTAATGTGAATGAAGTATTGTCTCATGGATTTGTGAAATTTCATGTACAGCAACAAGCGAATAACCAGATTGGAACAATCATTAATAATGATGCGGAAATTTATTTTGACTTTAATGCTCCTATTGTCACACCACCTGTTCGACACGAAGTAGGAAAGGTCAATACCATGCATCAAGGCCATGTGAATATTTGTGAAGGATCAACTTATTCTCACAATGGTTGGGAGATCAATATAGACACCATGATTTATGATACAGTGGATCTTAATATTTTTAGAGACATCACCTTGACGGAGTTTTTTATAGAAGAAAATTACGAAATAGATATTGATACCATTTTGGCTCCAGGTGATATTTATTTTGGAAACTTAATAGCAGAGGATACGACTTGGGTCGAAAATCTACTCACGATTCATGGTTGTGATAGTTTGATTAATATTAATGTGACCGTTTTGTCTACTGCTGTAAAAACAGATTTGAAATCTAAAGTTGCGGTAAAAATATATCCCAATCCATTTTCTACACAAGCTACGATGGAAGTCATTGGTCTAGAAAATAATGCGGATGCTAGCGTAAAAATCCTAGATAGATATGGAAGATTACTTCGAGAACAAACACTCAATAATGGCTCCACACAGATTGATGGAAAGGATTTGATTCCTGGTATTTACTTTTATCAAATTTTGACAGCCAATAAGTTATTAACGCAAGGTAAATTGATGATCCAATAATTAATTTAAACGCGTTTTCTCGAAAAAAAAGGAGCATTCATCGATAATTGTTGATTTCGATCAGAATAAAATCCAACTTATGGATATAATTATTTAGAAAAAAATCAAACAATATAAAAATGGAAAATTCAGAATTAATTGATGATTATGATCATCACCCCGAACCGACAAATGATGAACGCAGTTTTGCCACCTTTGCACACTTAGGTGCCTTGGCTGGCTGTGTGATCCCGATGGGATCTATTATCTTACCACTAGTGATTTGGTTGGTAAAGAGAGAGGAGTCCGAGTATGTAGATAAGCAAGCGAAGGAAGCATTAAACTTTCAAATTTCGATGGCGATCATGTTTATTGTTGCAGGCTTACTATGCTTTATTTTGATTGGCATACCGATTTTGATAGGTCTATTTGTTTTTGATATAGTAGTGTCTATCATCGCGGCGATAAGGGCAAATGAAGGTAGATATTATCAATATCCAATTAATTTTAGATTCATTAACTAAGCATTAAGTAGATTCTTTGGTTAAATAAGTTTGTTTGAAAATGAGTTTTGTTAATACTTCGGTTTGACAAAACTTATTTTCGTTAAAATGTATTTTTTTTTTAATAAATAAAAGTATTAAGTTTACATGTTGTTTAGTATGTTTTTTTTAAACCCTTTAATTTTTAAAAATGAAAAAACTTATTTTATTTTGTACGCTTGCGCTTTTTGTTTCTTCCTGTTATACAGTGAAATATAATGTAGGAAAAGGTCCTCAAACTGGTGTGGAAGTAAAAGCGAAAAACCACTTTGTTATTGCTGGATTAGCACCAATAGGAAATCAAAAAAGCCCAGAAGAATTGGCAGATGGCGCTACTGATTATGAAGTTGAGATCACTCACACTTTTATTGATGGATTATTAAACGCCATTACATTTGGTATATATACGCCAACAACAACGATTGTACGAAAGTAACTTTCTGAAAATGCTGAATTAAGAAGCATTTTCAAATTATAAATCTCCATTCTTTTTTAAAAAGAATGGAGATTTTTTTATTGGCCTAAAGGACCTCCATTAACAAATTTTCTCCAACTTTTTGACTAATCACAATCGGACTTCTCTCATCACAACTGATGGAGCAACTTTGATCAAAGGATTCCACTTTGATCAATTGAATGATCGTACCCAATTCTATATCATATTTGTTTAGATAGTGGAGTAAGTCTGAAGAACTTTTGGCAAGGCCGCGTAGTTGACCTTTCGTTCCGGGAGCAAGGCTAATCAAGGGTTGTAATTCTTGTTTGACGATATTACCATTTTGATCAGGTATGGGAGAACCATGTGGATCTACACTAGGATGATCGAGCATTTCATCCATTCGACTAAAAAGTCTTTCAGAAGTAATGTGCTCCATCTGTTCCGCAATTTCATGAACTTCTTCCCAACCAAAATCCATAATCTTATGAAGGAACATCTCTGTTAATCTATGCTTACGGATGACTTTAGCAGCAGCTATTCGTCCTTTCTCAGTGAGTAGGATAGGTTGATACTTTTCATGAATGACCCAACCATGTTCTTTTAAACTTTTGACCATGTTACTGGCCGTTGGCTTACTTACTCCTAGTGTTTTGCTCAATTCAGTCACGTTGATACGACTATCTTTTTCATTGAGAAAATAAAGCGCTTTCAAATAGTTTTCTTTAACACTGGTAGGCATATTTCGTTTTTTTACAAAAATAAAGAAAAAATATCCATTAAAAATTTGTTAGTGCCTTCTAACTTTTTATATTTGTATGGTCTAAAAATATTTTAAAATGAGCCAAATGCCACAAAAAACTTTATTTCAGTTGCTGTTTTTAACAGTATTGACCCTTTTTACCATCACATTGAATGGCCAAAATGCCCATCTATCTGGTGAGATCCGTACCTTATCTGGCGAAGTAATGGCCTTTGCAACTCTTGCGATTGATGGGACTTCTATAGGGACGACTACTGATGATTTAGGGCAATTTAGCCTTGAAAATATACCAGCTGGAGAATATAAAGTCATTGCTTCTTACCTAGGATATGAAGCGACCCAAAAGCGTATTGTCCTCAAAAATGGAGAGGAGGCGACACTTAACTTTACTATGGAAGCAGCGGTTAATTCAATGGATGAAGTGGTCGTGACAGGAACGCTTAAAGAGGTCAGTCGTTTGGAAAGCCTGGTTCCTGTTGAAGTTTATAGTCCAACCTTTTTCAAGAAAAATCCTACGCCCAATATTTATGAAGCACTTCAGAATGTAAATGGTGTTCGGCCGCAATTGAATTGTCAAGTTTGTAATACTGGAGATATTCATATCAATGGTCTGGAAGGGCCATATACGATGGTATTGATTGATGGAATGCCTATTGTGAGTAGTTTGGCCACGGTTTATGGACTTTCAGGTATTCCTAATTCTTTGGTGGAGCGAATGGAGATCGTCAAAGGACCTGCTTCCTCTTTATATGGTAGCGAAGCTATCGGTGGTTTGATCAACATCATTACGAAGAGCCCAGAAAAAGCACCCGTTTTTAGTGCAGATGTGATGGGAACGACTTGGGGAGCATTGAATACAGATTTAGGCATTCGGTTTAATGTAGGTGAAAAAGCTTCTGTTTTGACTGGAGTCAATTACTATAATTTTGATAATGTTGTTGATAAGAATGTCGATAATTTTACGGATGTAACGATACAAAATCGAGTATCTGTTTTCCAGAAATGGAATTTTAAAAGAAAAGACAATCGCTTGTTTACTTTAGCTGGTCGCTATTATTGGGAAGACCGTTGGGGAGGAGAATTGGATTGGACCAAACAATTTAGAGGAGGGAATGAAATTTATGGAGAAGCGATTACGACAGAACGAGTGGAGGTTTTAGGACAGTATCAATTGCCCACAGTGGACAATATGATGTTTTCCTTTTCTTTTAATAGTCATCAACAAAATTCAGTTTATGGTGATGTCCCTTACATCGCTGATCAGAAAATTGGCTTTGGTCAACTCACTTGGGATAAGAAAGTGGGGAAGCATGATTTGCTTGTCGGTTCAGCATTGCGCTATACTTATTATGATGATAATACTTTTGCGACTGGAGGAGATAAAACTTCACCTAATAATCAAGCGGATGAAATTTGGTTGCCTGGTATTTTTGTACAAGATGAAATCACTTTTGCGCCAAAGCATAAAGTATTATTAGGTTTGCGATACGATTATAATGATGCTCATGGAAATATTTTTACGCCACGCCTAGCTTACAAATGGTCGATGACAAAAACAGATATTTTCCGATTGAATGCAGGAACTGGTTTTAGAGTGGTCAATCTTTTTACAGAAGAACATGCGGCATTAACTGGAGCAAGGGAAGTGGTGATCACGGAAGAGTTAGCGCCAGAACAATCTTTTAATTTGAATGCCAATTACATGAAAAAAATGTACATGGCTAGTGGAGCTACAGGAAGCATAGAAATGTCAGCTTGGTACACTTATTTCACGAATGTGATTGTTCCTGATTATGAAACCAATCCGAATCAAATCATTTACGATAATTTAGACGGTTCAGCGGTCACTAAAGGATTAAGTTTGAATGCTGACTTAACTTTGCTCAATGGTTTTTCTTTCTTACTTGGTGGCTCTTTGTTGGATGTATCGACAGAGGAAGGCGGAGTGAAACAACGTCAAATATTAACGGAACGATTCACCGGAACTTGGTCGATATCTTATAAGTTTTTGGATAATAAAATGGCGATTGATTATACTGGAAACGTTTATGGTCCTATGCGTCTACCACTCTTGGGACCGCTTGATCCACGCCCAGAAGAATCTCCTTGGTGGAGTATTCAAAATATTCAATTAACTTATAAGGGACTAAAACATTTTGAGTTTTATGGTGGAGTAAAAAATCTATTGAACTGGACACCATGGAAAAATCAAGACGAATCGATCATTGCTCGTAGTTTTGATCCTTTTGATCGAGGGGTAGATTTTGATGGAGCAGGTAATGTGTTAGCAACACCTGAAAATCCAAATGCCTTGACTTTTGATCCTTCTTATGTGTATGCACCTAATCAAGGTATCAGAGGTTTTTTAGGTATTCGATATTCCATCCGGTAACTAATGAATTATAAAATCTATCTCTATTTTATATTGTTCCTTACAACTTTGAGTTGTGCATCATCGAAGCAATCCTCTGAGACCTCTTCTACCGTATTAAGTCAATATCAATTTTCGGAACTGGATGGTTTAATGGAAAATGAGCAGCGTCCTGTTGCCGTTTTTTTGCATGCCCCTTGGTGTAAATATTGCAAAAATATGGAGCAAACTACTTTGCAAAACGAAGCAGTTAAAAAAATGCTCAACGAAAAATATTATTTGATTTCTTTTGATGGAGAACAAAAAGAGAACGTGTTTTTTCAACAAAGAAATTTTAAATACCAACCAACGGGAAGAAACACAGGTACGCATGAATTGGCCAAAGCGCTTGGGACCATCGATGGTGTTTTGACTTATCCCGCTTTTGTGCTTTTGAATTCGAAATATGAAATTGTATTTCAACACAATGCATTTCTCAACAATAAAGAAATGGAAAAAATATTAATAGCAGGAGTGAGGTAGTCGATGCTTTTAGCTCAAAATGGCAAACAGGATTTGTACAAACAAAATCTTTGTGATCAATGCGACAGGGAGCATAAGGGTGTAGCCAATAGTCGGTAACTGATTTTTAGATTGTTCCATGGCATAATCCAAAATCGCGGGTTGATTAGCCACCATGCCCGTTAGAAAACTAAATGGAATTTTGAATAATTTATAACCTACGAATAATGTGATGAAGGCTGCGAGACAACTGATAATGGCTCCACATAGAAAAAGGATACCACCACCTCCAGTCATCAATGTCTCTAAAAATGTATGCCCAGATCGAATGCCAATTCCGGCCAAGAGTAAGATTAAACTGAATTGACGTAAAGTTAGGTTAGCACTATAAGGCAAGGTCCAAACAATAGGTCCAGTTCGCCGAAGTTTCCCCAAGATCAAAGCCACTATTAATGGTCCGCCTGCAAATCCAAGTTTGAAAACAAAACCACCCGGTAATTGGAAACTAATCATTCCTAACAATAATCCCAGTGCCATTCCGGAGCCAAAGGAAAGTAAGTTGACATGACTTAATGCTTCATAAGAATTACCAAATAATTCTTGTAGTTCTAATAAATCTTTTCGTCTCGCCACTAATAATACCCGATCTCCAAATTCCAAAACAGTATCTCCATTGGCTAAAATATCTACATCCCCTCGTTGGACTCGAGTAATAATTGCGGGGTATTTTTCATTCAAATTAAGGGCGGCAATTTTTTCTCCAACAATAGCAGGATTGGAAACAAATATTCGTCGTACATCATAAGACCTTCGGTCATGTGTAATTTGTATGTCCATTTTTTGACCTAAAGTGAGCGCGACTTTTTCTAAACGATTTTTACTGCCAATCACAACTAACTGATCATTCATTTGGAGTTGTGTATTCCAATTGGCCAAGGACATTTGGCCATTGCGCAATATTCGACCAAAGACAATTCGCCCATTCCATTGTTTATATAATTCTCTCAATTCCATTCCAATGACTGCTGGTTGAGTCACTTGGATGGTTTGACTTTTGAGTTCTTCGGAAATGGCATAATCTTTTTGTAAAGTTTGTTCTTCTTTTTGATAATCAATGTTAAGCCATTTTTGCATCAGCGAAATCGCCAACATAACTCCTAAAACGCCCATAGGATAAGACAGGGAATAACCAATCACCGCATCTTTAGCCATTGTGGATAATTCATTCGAAGAAGTTGTATTTTGAATCAGATCTAGCAAGCCAGCTAGAGCAGGAGTGTTGGTGGTACTTCCTGCAAAAAGACCGGCAGCAGTAGCGGCATTTAATTGAAAAACAAAATGTAAAGCAATAGTGATGCTGGCTGATAAGATGAGCATGCCTATTACAAAAAAGATATCTCTAAAACCATGTCGTTGAAAAGCAGAGAAAAAACTTGGGCCACTACTGAGACCTATCGTATAAACGTATATAGCCAAGCCAAGGAAAATGATAATTTCAGGAACCTGTAAATTTTGATCAAGTGCTCCAAATGCTAAGCCCACAAACAATACTGCGGCAACACCTAATTTACTTCCTTTAATACGGATACTGCCAACAAGGTAACCAATGGCAGAGACCACGAAAAGTAACAGAAGAGGGCTGGCTTTAAACGCTTCAATCATATGGAGAACAAAGTAAGTGGACTTTGATTGAATAGGCAATCTTTTTTCTTGTTTTTTTCTAACAAAATCAATTTGTCTGTTTTAAAAGATATACTTATAATGCAGTATGATTTTTTTGAAGCAGAGATTGCCATTTAATGATTTAAAGAAACAGGTCGTAATAGGCTTGGTTTTAGGATTATTGGTGTTTTTAGTTTTAGCGATTTTTCAACCATTTGGGACCTATAATTTCAAACATTCTAGCAAGTATTTTTTACTATTGGGTTATGGCTTTACTATAGCTCTTTTTTATATTATTGCGCACTTATTGATGAAATATTTGATGCCTAATTTTTATCAGCCAGAGCATTGGAATATCGGCAAAGAATTGATTGCTTCTGGTATCACTTTTTTTATCATCACCACTGCTACTTTTTTCTTTCGGTGTTGGGCATTCAATAATTGGAATATCAGTTTATACAGTTATTTCTACTTTTTTGGTATTGCTTTCGGGTCTGCTTTATTTCCTCTAATGATTTTTGCAGTGATTCAAGTGAGTAGGGCCAATGCTTTACAGCAAAAAGAGGAACGTAAAGTTGAGGAAGCTGAGCCTATACGTTTTTTCCTTACGGGAAATAATAAAAAAGAAGAAGTCAGTTTACTCAAAGAAGAATTACTTTATTTACAAGCATCTGATAATTATGTAGCGATTCATCTCAATAAATCAGGCATCGTACAAAAGCATATGATTCGAGCGACTTTATCGCAATTGAAGGATCAACTCAATGATTCAGATATATTATCGGTCCATCGTTCTTTCATCGTCAATCTAGCCAATGTTCAAAATCTCTCTGGAAAATCTCCCAATTATGTCCTCTCATTTGAAGGAACCGAAGAGCTAGTACCTGTTTCCAGAAATAAAATCAAAGCAGTCAGAGCGCATTTAGGTCCCAAAGCCCTTTGATAAATATCCAATAGAAAAATTAAGCTAAGATTTGATACGTTTTTTTAAATTGACATTTAATGATTTTATCAAAAAACGGCTTCATACTGAATATTGGATATTGTTTTACTGGATATTGAATATTCATTCACCCCCTTCATTTCACCCCAAAAACATGCATTTCACCCAATTGACCTGCTATTTATCCCTCTTTTGCCCCTTCCTTCCCTAAAATTTGCACAATGTTCAAGATGCCCCCATATTTATGATATCCTTTTGAATAAGGAGCTTTTATTAGAATAAACCATTTAAATAAAAACATCATGAAAAATTGGATCATCGGATTTATCACCATCGGAATGTTATTGAGTTCTTGTAGTAAAGATTTTTTAAACGGAGAAACTTGCACTGGAGGAACCAATTGTACTGGAGGAAACGGAATCCTTGCAAATTTAGAGATTCCGGTAGTCGCAAATTTTCATTCCATACAGCATAAGACCTCAGCAAGTATTTTATTAACTCAAGGAGCAGAACAGTCTATTCGAATTGAAGGAGAAGATAATATTTTGGAATTTTATAATTTTACAGTAGATGGCGATGTTCTTACTATAGATACTAGAGGATGTATTTGTACGAGAGAAGAAGTCAAAATTTATATCACCCTTCCAGTTTTAAAAAGTGTTATCTTGGATAGTACCGGTGAAATTATGGGACAAAATAGATTTACGAATAATGAATTAGACATTATAGTTGATGGTACTGGTGACATTCAAATGGATGTGATGGCATCAAAGATCAACATAACAAATGATAGTACCGGCGAACTTATTTTGAAAGGAAAAAGCAAAGAGTTAGATATCAATTTGTTAGGAACAGGTGATATTTATCTTTTTGATTTAGATGCTCAATTCGCTAATATTTTTTCGGATGGAACAGGTGAAGTAGAAACGAGGGTAAGTGATCGAATCGAGGTTAGGATAGAAGGAACTGGCGATGTGTTTTTTAAAGGAAATCCTGAGCGGTCACTTGAAGACAATGGTCCTGGAGAATTGATTGATGCCAACTAAAAAGGGAATATAAGGCTATGGCAAAACTAAAATGTAAATGTGGGTATACGATCTGGGATACAACAGATCGATTGCCTTATAAAGCATGGTTTATCAGGGATCAAGACTTACATGTGAAAGATCAAATAGTGGCTGATATTTGTACTTTTATTGAAGCCTGTCAAACAGGAAAAAAGACAGATTGGATGAAGGCATATTTTGGTGAGCAGGTAGATGTAGAGATGCCTAACGATTGGATCATCACTGAAATACAAGTGCGGAATGAACAAACGTTTGAAGGATGGATGTATCAATGTGATGACTGTGGAAGAATTAGAATCACTAAGCCTTGCTCCAATAATTATGTATCTTTTATTCCTGCTGGAACAAAATGGAGACATATTTTTAGAAGTAGCGAATTCCATAAGTATTGATGATAAATGGATAGATTTATGAGCGTAAAATGGTTTATTATTTGGTTGTTTTGTTGTTCCTCTTTGCATAGCCAAACAGTTCAAAAAACACTATTGTATGGACGTGTACAAGATGAGCAACAAAACGCCTTAGCTTATGTCAACATTGGACTTCCAGGGACAACAGTTGGAACGGTTTCAAATGATGTAGGAGATTATCAACTGATCCTGACAAAAAATATAGATCATCTGGACTCCATTCAATTTTCTATGATTGGTTATGAAACAAAGAAATTTTCTTTAAAAGAATTCATCTCTAAGAGTAAAGGAACTTTATCAACCATCGTTTTAGCACAAGCAGATTTTGAATTGTCGGAGGTCATAGTTCGCCCCCAATACGGTAAAACTAAAACAGTTGGACATAGTAGGACTTCTCCTCAACGGGTCGTTAACTTTTCTATTAAAAATAAAGAAAATCAAAACTTAGGAGCTGAAATCGCTAAGAAATTTAAGTTACCCAAACCAGTAACACAACTGAATCAATTTGAGTTTTTTGTCAAACACAATAATTTTGATACCATCCGTGTCAGAATCAATGTTTATGAATTACATAAAAACCGCCCTTTAAAAAATCTATTAAAAGAAAATATCATAATAGAATTGACTGACCAACAAAAAGGTTGGATTACAGTTGATCTAACGCCATACGAAATCATCACTCAAAAAAATGTAGCGGTCTCCATTGAATGGATTCATTATTCTCAAAAAGGAAGGCACTTCACTTTACCTTTAACCTTTCCCAAATTTGACTCCATCCATTTTTATAAATATGGTAGCCAAAGCAAATGGAAACGCTACAAAGGAATGTCTACCGCAATGAGACTTCAATATTCTTATTGATGAAGAATAGTTTTAAAATTTCACCTAAAAAATATATTTTCGATTCATTAGTTTAACATTATTTTCGGATATTCGTTCTATAATTAAGTGACGAGATTTAAAAGTTAATAGTCTAAATAAAATAAGACACAACTTAGCAGAAGCTTGAAAAACGATCTCACAATTAAAACTCATGAATCCACTCATTCCTAAAGTAATAGGTGCTACCTTAAATACGCTTTCACACTTCTCAAAAGATTTCGCAGGTAGAAATGCTTTTCGGCTCTTTCGTACCCCTTTTGATGGTCGTTTGCTAGAACAAGATAAAGCCTTTTTATCGACTGCAGATCAAGAGGTTTTTTATCATAATAATGCACCGATTCAAACCTATCATTGGGGAGGAGATGGCCCTACGGTTTGTTTCTTACATGGTTGGGAAAGCAATACGGCTCGGTGGAAATCATTTATCAAGACACTACATGCAGAGAATTGTCGAGTGATTGCCATTGATGCTCCCGCACATGGTGGCTCCGGCGGTATTTTTAGCGTAGTACTCTATGCTTCTTTTCTTGAGGTGGTTACCCGAAAATGGACCCCTGAAATTTTGATTGGTCATTCTTTAGGAGGCACGACAGCAGCGTATTATCAAAAACATTATCGATCCTCTATTCAAAAACTCGCTTTGTTGGGTACGCCCTCAGAATTAATAGACTTGACCAATAGATTTAATCAAATACTCAATCTGAATCAAAAAGTTCGGGAGAGTATTCAGGATCGTTTCCAAAAAATATTTGGATATCCAATGTCTGAATTTTCAGTAAAAAAATATGCTCAAAATTTTAAAATCCCCGGTTTAGTGATTCATGATGAAGATGATGATGTGGCTCCATTTACTGATGGTATATCGATTGCTCGAAACTGGCCAAGCGCAAAATTCATAGGAACAAAAGGTCTCGGCCATTCTTTACAAGATTCAGCATTGGTAGAGCAGATCCGCCATTTTGTTTTTGGTGAAAAAGAATTGAAGTAAGAAAAAAAACATTAGCTTTTATCTTATATGCTCTTTCACGCAAGAAGGCTTATATGCCCTCATCTTATTTGGTTCAAAAAAAAGCACGTCCTTCACTGCTTCTAATCACAATTAACCATCACCTTCTCTAAATTAAGGTCACTACTATTATAGCTCTTTCTATCAAATACAGCCGATGGATCATAGGTCATTTTAGCGCTTTTATTTCCTAAAGGAATACTTCGAAGCAAAGGGATTTTTTTAATAAAATTATCTTTTGCTAAGATGCGATCATTAGGAGAACCACCCCAATATACCTCACCTAAGAATGCCCATTTTTCAATATTATTTCGAGTCACATCTGTAAAAACCAATTGGGTTCGATTGTTACAATAGGCGAATTCATTTTTAGTAGATTCTCCAACCCTTAGAAAGGGGAGACCATCAACATTTTCATAATGACCTGCTCGATGGTAAGTAGAATGACTTCCAGAAGTGACAAAAAAAACAGGTCGATCTTTTTCTTGAGAAGTACTTGTGATATTTTCTTTATAGTTAATTTCACTGTGCTGTAAATGCATGTACGAACGCGCAAGTATAGGCTGATAGTTTTTTCCTTTTTTATCAAAATACAAAGCAAAGATAGCTCCGTCGCCTCGATGATTATTTCGCCATTGATTGCCTTCAAAAGGAATAGTATAACTGATTTTTAAATATTGATCATAGGACGCATTCACGTATAAAGACAGGGTATCAGGAAAAGAATTTAGTACTTTTTCTGTTGCCCATTGTTCGGGAATGGTGGAAAGACTGTAATAATAGATGATACTATTTGCTGGAGCAGATTCGAATAAATCTCTTGGGTGATTTAACTTGTTGGAAGCATTTTTCAGTTTGTCAGTAATGTCCAATTCCGCAACGACTTGTTTATCAACTTCTAAAGCTATTTTTTTTAGACCATCAAATTTTACAGGATAGAAAAGTGGATTTTGTTGAAAGACGACCGTAGGTTTATATTGTTCCGCTAATGATTTGATAACGTCTAATGGAACTGGATTGGGTTTGACTTCTATGACCTTGTTTCGATTGAAAATCCAAAGAGTAATTCCTAAAAACAGGAGACATAAAAAGAAAATATTTATTTTTTTATTTTTAAACATTTTCTATGAAATTTGATAAACAATCATCCCCAACAAAAGAAAAAGAAGGGCTGCTCCAATCAATAATTCGTTTTTTCTAATGGGTAAAGTATTTAGTTCTAACAATTCTCTTTCATTATCTCTAGAGGCGTCCAATAATAACTTAACCGTATTTAAATCTTCTGCACTAGACTGATTGCCTAACATCCTGTTATTGCTACGCACTTCTTCTTTGACGGATTCATAAAGTCGTTCTTTTTCTAATCTTAATCTCATACTCAACTTTTTCAATGGATTAATTGCTCCAAACCAAACCAGCACAATAAACAGAAGAGTACCTGAAAAAATACCAAAAGTCAACTCTCCATTTTTTAAAATTAACTGAAGAATAAGAGCCATTAACATCAAAACGACAAAGGATAAAGTGCCCCAGAAAATGGATCTGCCAATTAATAATAGACCAAAATTTTTATCTCCATGAAACGGATTGTAAGAAGAAAAACTTTTAAATTCTTTAATGCTAACGTGCAACAACAAACAATAATGAAAAAGGCCTAATAATAAAGGAATCATGACCAGAGCAAAATAATTGATGGCAATAAAAGGAGGTAGGAAATGAGGCGCAATTTCCGCAGACCAAAGGATGACTGACGATTGTTGAGTGGTATAATAAGCATTGGAAACAATTGCACCAACGATCAGACCGATCCCAGCAAATAGATATACCAAGAAATAT
Organism: uncultured Saprospiraceae bacterium; assembly: GCA_964441245.1. GTDB lineage: Bacteria > Bacteroidota > Bacteroidia > Chitinophagales > Saprospiraceae > JALZUU01. The sequence goes on from CAYTVR010000057.1 coordinate 23,098, forward strand.
TTTTTATATAAAACGTTTACCTCATTCAAAACCATGGTAGAGGTTCTGGATAAATTGGATTTGGCTATTTCAAGTATGATAATAATGATGACCGTTCCAAAAGCAAATAAATGTCCAATAAAATCTTTTAACCAAGTTACGATAGATTCATTGGCCACATATCGATTAAATCCAAAACTAGAAAATGGATTGTTACGAAGTAAATCAGGATCTTGTACTTGAAAAAATAAAGTGTCGAATGCTCCCAACAGAATCCAAAGAATTAAGTAATAAAAACTCATTTTTCGGATCAATGCAGGATTGGCTAAGCGATGGACAAAAGTCGAATTGGTCGCTTTCGATTCTTGAACTTCAATTTTGTCCACTTCTACCGGCGAGTCAACTAAGGACAAAGTGCTGTCCACCTTGTTGATCAAATCAAGAGTAGATTTTAGGATTTTATTTCTACTGATTTCCCACTTTTCATAAGAAGTGATACCTTGATTAAATTTGGATTCAATGCCCTCTAATCGAGCTTGCAATAAAAAGGCATTATTCAAAAGTTCTGTGCTGTTTTTTTCTGACTTTAATACCTCGACCAAAGCTGCCAAGGCTTTATACTCTTTTCCTCTGGTAATTAATTGTTTTATCTTTTTGATTTGATCTGACATGAAGCCATTAGGTTTTTATTGAAGTCCAAAGATAGGAAAAAATGAGCTTGTCATACTTCGACTCTGTTGTTGCGATCTATGACAAATTGAATTCTCGAAAATTATGTGATTGTTTAGAACTTAGATATAGCGAAATTTACGGATTATGCAGATTTTCATTCGATTGTACGGATTTCCCCACTATTGTACATGATCGAAGAGTTCGTTAGTGGGAGAATCAGCGCAATTTGCGTAATCTGTAAAATCGGTATTCAAAAATCTGCGGATCAGATAATTACTTGTCATCACTAAAAATTTATATAAGAAATAACATTTGGTTGCTCAGGATGAGAAACATTATTTTCTACTTTAATTTCGAGTGTAAGGAAGTGAAGTCGAGAAATCTAACTCTTCTCGCATGAAATATTTCTCCTTTTACTTTTGTTTTATTCGAAAACTAGTATTTCCATTTCTTCTTCACTCAATCTTATTTTTGAAGCAGCTACATTTTCATGTAAATGAAGAACTGAGGACGTCCCCGGAATCGGTAGGATATTTGGTGAATATTGTAACAACCAAGCCAATGCAATCTGATAAATAGTAACACCGTGACGAGTTGCAATGTCTTGCAAATGTTTGTTCTCCAAAGCTCCAGCATCTAAAGGATACCAAGGAATAAATGCGGCATTATTCGATTCACACCATAGAAGTACTGCTTCCGATTTTCGATAAGTTATACTAAAGCGATTTTGAACGGATTTTATATCAATAATTTGACTGGCCTTTTCCAATTGTGCTACATCAACTTCAGATAGTCCTAGATGTCGAATATATTCTTGATCCTGTAATTCTTTCAACATGCCTAAGGTTTCATCCATCGGAACATCTGGATCGAATCGATGCAACTGATAGAGATCAATTCGATCTAGTTTCAATCGTTTTAAACTTCCTTTCAAAGCTTGCTCAAGATGTTTTGGTCTTCCATTGATCACCCATTCTTTAGGAGAGGGACGAAGAAAACCGCCCTTCGTGGCAATCAATAATTCCTTTGGATAAGGATACAAAGCTTCTGCAATTAATTCCTCCGAAACATTAGGCCCATAACTATCCGCCGTATCTATCAAATTAATCCCTAAATCCATACACTTTTTCAATACTGCCAATGAATTGTTTTTGTTCTCAGGAAGCCCCCAAGCATGTTTTCCTATAATTCTATTAGCACCATATCCCATTCTAAAAACGGCTAAATTTTCATCAAATGCATAAGTCCCAGAATTTTCAATCATCATGTTTTTATTTTATTGTTTAGCTATTTTTTTTGAACCATGTAAGAAATATAAGTTCATTTAAGCGCGATCGAAGGAAAACTTACGTGTCCGTATGGATATGTTCCTTAAATGCCTTATATGGTTCAAAAAAAAACACGTCGAATACATTAATTTATATTTTCCTTTTGTGTCCTCACCGAAAGCAGGCTTATATGTCCTTAAATGCCTTATATGGTTCAAAAAAAAACACGTCCAATACACCATTTTTCATTTCCTCCGCATCTACCATAACAAACAACGTAATAAGGCCTTTACGATTTTTAAAAAGAAATATTAGTAATTAATCCAGCTATTCGATTTATCCGTTTTTCAAAAAATAGAAACATGAAATTAACAAAATTATGCTTAGTGCTAGGTCTGTTATTTTGTTTTTTAGAAAACAATATCGCTCAAGATAAAACAGGCTCTCCTTATTTTTATATACCCTGCCAAGAATGTGATACAGAAGCATTTCCATTACTACATACCGAAGCCAATGTCAATATTGCAGGTGTCATTGCAGATGTCGAAGTCACCCAAGTTTATAAGAACAATGGCAAACAACCCATCGAAGCCATTTATGTTTTTCCAGCCTCTACTCGTGCCGCAGTGTACGCTATGGAAATGGTCATAGGAGAACGAACCATCACTGCCAAAATAGAAGAGAAAGGAAAAGCTCGACAAGATTATCAACAAGCCAAAAAAGAAGGAAAACGAGCCTCTTTGTTAGAACAAGAACGTCCCAATGTTTTTCAAATGAATGTTGCCAATATCATGCCCGGTGATCAAATTCAAGTCAAGTTAAAATATACCGAATTATTGATTCCAGAAGAAGGCACCTATCAATTTGTTTACCCAACAGTAGTAGGCCCTCGTTATGCAGGTGAGCGACAAGAAGAATTGATAGCCTCTAGTAATTGGGTAGGCAATCCTTATCTCGCTGAAGGCGAAAAGGCGCCCTATACTTTTGATTTAAATCTTTGTATGAAAACGGGTATCCCTGTTCAAAAACTACAAAGCAATAGTCATAAAGTCAATATCAAATATACCGGAAAAGCAGAAGCTCAAATTCATTTAGATGCGTCAGAAAAAGCAAGCGGGAATCGTGACTTTATTTTAGAATATCGTTTGAAAGGAAAAGAAATTGAAAAGGGATTATTGGTCTATGAGGGAGAAAAAGAAAATTATTTTTTAATGATGGTTCAACCTCCGGAGCGGGTACGATTAGAAGAAATCCCTGGACGGGAATATATTTTTATTGTAGACATTTCTGGATCTATGTTTGGCTTCCCTTTAGAAACATCGAAAAAATTGTTGAGAGATTTAATTGGTAAATTGAGGCCGACAGATCGATTCAATGTCTTGTTGTTTTCAGGAGGTGCAAATTTCCTTTCGGAAAAATCACTACCTGCCACATCAGCCAACATCAATCAAGCGATTTCAATTCTAGGCCGCCAACGTGGTGGTGGTGGAACCAATATGTTAAACGCGATTAAAAAGGCTATGGCTGAGCCAAAAATAGATGGATTTTCTCGCTCCTTTGTCATCGCAACAGACGGCTATGTAAGGGTAGAAGCAGAAGCTTTTGACTATATCAAAAACAATTTAAATAACGCGAATTTCTTTTCTTTTGGAATCGGGAAAAGCGTCAATCGACATCTAATAGAAGGAATGGCTAGAGTCGGAATGGGGGAACCATTTATTGTGACCAATGGACAAGAAGCTCCCATCCAAGCCAACAAATTACGTAAGTATATTGAATCTCCTTTATTGACAGATATTAACTTGAGTTTTGATGGACTTCAGGTGTATGATCAAACGCCAGCAAAGGTTCCAGATTTATTAGGAGAACGACCCTTGGTTGTTTTTGGGAAATTTAAAAAAGGCGAAAAAGGCCAAATTCAATTGACTGGAAAAACAGCCAAAGGAACCTTTCGGAAAAGTTTTACAATTGCGAAAGCGACCAAAACGAATGAGAGTCCAGCACTGCGTTATTTATGGGCCAGACATCGCATTCAACAACTAGGAGATTATAAAAAACTGAATCATCGAAATAACAACCATCAAGATTTAATTAAAGAAATAACCAACCTAGGATTGCAACACAATCTCTTAACCAGTTATACTTCGTTTTTAGCCATTGATTCTGAAGTAGTCAATAAGGCTGGAAATCAAAATACCGTTAAACAACCTCTACCATTACCAGATGGTGTATCCAATCAAGCAGTGGGTAAACCTAACCCAAAAGCGAACTATTCCATCCGTAAAAATGAATCGCTCTCTAGCTCTCGAGAATATTCGAAACGAAGAATACAAAAACAGTCTGGTGTGTTATTGAAAGATCAATCAGTAGAAGAGGAAAAAGTCCTTAAATCTGAATCGACTAAAATGGCGCCACCACCACCACCTCCGCTATCTCCAGAAGTAGAAGAAATTTTTTCGATAACCGAGGAACTAGCGATTTATCCAGGTTGTGAATCATTGAATAGTAATGAAAGAGAAGTTTGTGTGAATGAAAAAATGTTTGGTGCTATTTATAAGAATATAAAATATCCTGCAATGGCTAGGGAAAATGCAGTAGAGGGAACAGTAATCATTCGATTTAAAATCTTAAAAGATGGAACAGTCTCAGATTTTGAAATAGTGAAAGACCTGGGTGAAGGATGCGGAGCAGAAGCGCTTCGTGTAGTCAAATTAATTGTTGCTAAAAAGAAATGGACACCCGCTAGACAGAGAGGAAAACCAGTGAACACTTTCTATAACATACCCATTCATTTTAAGCTAAGTTAAATGGTCAATCAATTTTAATTACTTGATGTTTGATGAAACCATTTTAAAGCAATTTTGATAATAAAAAAGCCTTCTGAACTTAATTCAGAAGGCTTTTTATTATAAGCGATTGAAATCAAAACAAATCTATCTATAATCAACTATTGAGCTTACAGATAAATCATTCTAAGCCACATTTTTGGATTGGTCAGCAGCATCTTTGGCCTTGTTAAAAGACTTAGATTTAGCATTGTCTTTCTTAGAATTGCGAATAGATTCTAAAACAACCGCACCAATAACACAAGTCATTAAGGAAGATAAAACCGTTAATAGTAAGGTCAATCCTTCAGGACTCAAGTAAAAATTACTTACATCAATGTTTTGCATCAGTATGGTGAAAACTTGAAATAAAACAAGGGCAGAAATGAGAAAAGTGCCAATAAAAAGGAGGACACTCTTCATTTTACCACCACTTTCAGGGTCGGATACATTTGAATTGCTCATAATAATATTTTTTTAGGATTTAAGAATTGCTCAAAAAAAGAGAAGAAGTCAACAAGCATAGATTAAAATTGCCCACAGACCTCTCTTACTCTAAAATAAGAATTATTTCGATATTATCCCAATCAAGTAATCAGTGAACAGATGAATTAATTAAAAATTAATCATTCAAAACCCCTGGCACACCCACAGGCATCCCGCCCTGCCAATCAAATTCCGGTGCTTTCTGCTTCCTAGGATAGACTTCATCCAAATTATTAGCATCGTACAAGCGACCATTTTTCATGACGTAAGAAATGGTGTTGGTATGTCGAATATTTTCTAATGGATTCTCATCCAAAATTAAAAAATCCGCCAGTTTACCAGCCTCAATAGAACCCAGATCATTTTGCAATCCAATAGCTTTGGCACCTTTGATCGTCGCGACTTTTAAAGCATCATGATTCGACATTCCACCAGCTTGCATAGACCACAATTCCCAATGATAACCCAAACCTTGTAATTGTCCATGTGAACCAACACCCACCGTTCCATCTGCTTCAACCAAGTCTTTTACAAATTCTGCATGTCGACTAAAAATATGTTCTTCCTCCATAAACCAACCTGGTCGTCGTCGAGATTTCGCATCTAGTTCTGCTTTTGGTGTAAAATAATTTAGTTTTTTATCGCCTTGAACATCTTCCGTTGCATAGAAATAATTTTCCGCCCAAGGACCACCATAGGAGACTAAGAGCGTTGGAGTATAAGCGGTTTTAGCGACTTTCATTAATTGCAAAACATCGTCATAAATCGGATAAATCGGGAAGGCATGTTCATGTCCTGGATAACCATCCATCACTTGCGTCATATTCAATTTAAAATCCAAAGCACCTTCAGTTGTTGGCATCAAACCTTGTTCCTTGGCTGCTTGTATGATCCATTGACGATGCTCCCGATTTCCAGTCATGTACATCTTAATGGTTTTCGTTTTGTAATACTCAGAATATTGTTTTAACACGTCTTTTGCGTGATCGAAACTTTTAATGTTATAGGCCCAAAAACCAACACCAGGGCCAGTGGAATAAACGCGAGGTCCGATCATTTGTCCTGCATCCACCATGTCTGCATAAGTCAGGACATCGGTCGTTGCCGTTTGTGGATCACGAGTAGTAGTGACTCCATAAGCGAGGTTGGCCGCATAGATCCAAATTTGACTTTTATGAATGCCCCAATTCGGCCACATGTGCGCATGCGTATCGACAAATCCAGGAACAATCGTTTTTCCTTTCATATCCATTTCTGTCGCTCCCTTTGGCAGGGAAATAGAACCACTTTTGCCAACGGACTGAATACGTGCGTTTTTTACTAGAATATCACCCCGTTCAAAGATTTCATTTCCCTTCATGCTAATGATTCTAGCATTCTTGAACAGAATAGTGCCTTGTGGAATATCTTTTTTGACATTGACAATGATTCTGATTTCTTCTACTTTGTATTCTTTGTCTTTTTCATCTTCCTCTTTGGTTTCTTCCTTCGCTTTTTTATCTTTTTCGTCTCCATTTTCTTTTCGTTCTTTTTCTTTTTGTTCTTTTTTTAATTGTTCTTTTACTTTTTTTGCTTCCGCAAAATCATACTCGAAATAAGCATTTCCCAAAGACCAATAAACCTTACTCGCATCCGAAGACCAAGTTGGAAATTCACCACCTAGTTTTGTTAATTTTTTAGCAGGAAAAGAAGCGTTGTTAGGATCAGAGACATTGATGGTAGGCACATCTTTTCCAACCATCGGAACCGTTACGGTATAAATATCATTGTTGATTAAAGCCATTGCTTGATCCCCTTCAGGAGCCATTTTTATTAAAAAAGGTTTCGATGGTTTTTGCTTAGGCTCGCCGCTCATATTTTGTAATAAACCTGGCGCATCAACAGCATGGTGGTGATCGTGTTCTTCCAAATTTAAAGCAGGGAAAGTGATGATACCTGCGATCTTGATATGTTCTTTTTCATCTGTTCCATCCCAACGCATAGAGATCAAACCTTTTTCTCCATGATATAAGTAAATGCGCTTATTTTTTTTGACAAAATGGGGTTGAGTCCGACCATCTGAATCTCGGATAATAGTGACAGAGCCACCCGTGCTAGGAATCCAACCAATGTGTTGTTGAGCACCAAATGCAAAAGGGCCTGTGGCATCTTTATAAGCCTGTGCAGGACCACGAAGAAAAATAATTCGATTGGTTTTTTCATCCCAGGCTGGTTCGGAATAAATACCCGTTTCGCGAGTCAATTTTATTGGTGTCGCATTACCTGTGATACTCATTTTATAAATATGACCACCATCTTTTGACCAGGTAACATAAACAATTGATTGTCCATCTGGCGACCAAGTAGGCATCGCTTCATTGTAATCTGCGTTAGTTAATTTTTTAGGTTTCCCAGAAGGGTAATCCATAATGTATAAACGATTCAAAGCAGTGAAGACTACTTGCTTCCCATTGGGCGAAACGACGGGATAACGAATTTGAGTTACAGGCATTTCAATCTCATCAGAAATTGGAAAATCAAAACGAACTTCTGGACCAATGTCATAATCTTCCTCTACTTGAAAAGGAATGTTGCTCGCATCGCCACCATTGATCGGCACCTTATTAATTTTTCCACCATAAAAAGTAATGACATGTTTACTATCAGGTGTAAATGACATAGCAGGATAAACGCCCAATCGCGCACGAGATTCTTGTTCATCTCGTTGAACCGGATAGGCTAACCAAGATTCCTCACCCGTTTTTAAATTTCGTTTAACCAAGCCTGTTTCAGCATTGTATCGAGTTCCGTAGACTAACCAATTACCATCAGGAGAAAGAGTAGGAGTGAATGCAGAGCCATAGCGATTAGTTTTGCGATCAATGTCGCCGGTTTCTCGATCATAGGTGGCCAGTTGATATTGAGGTAATTGAGCATTGTATTCCCAATCACTGTTTCTTTGGGCAAACCAAACAAATCGTTCATCTGGCCCAAAAGCAGGTTCGACCACTTTAATGTTTTTAGGTTCTTTAATGAGCTGGACGCCACCACCGCCATCTTTATGAAACATAAACATCTTTAAATTCCGTCGACCTTTAGAGACAATGATGTAATTGCCATCTGGTGTCCATTCTGCAGATTGGATATAAGCCGTTTTTTCTTTGGTCACTTGCGTGGAATCGCCGGTCTCTAAATTTTTAATCCAAATATTTTCATTTCCATTTCTATCTGAAGTGAAAAGAAGATCTTTGCCATCTGGACTAAATTTAGGATGAGAATCAAAAGCTAAACCTTTGGTAATTCGTTTGGCCTTTCCTCCAGCGATCGGCAAAGTGTAGATATCACCCAATAAATCAAAAACGATGTTTTTCCCATCAGGACTTACATCGAGCGATAACCAAGTGCCTTCATCTGTTTTTAAATGGAGTGTTCGACCCGGTTCTAAGGTCAAGCCATTTTTCTTTTCTTCCTTTTTGTCAACTTTAGTACTGTCTGTTGGAGATTCCTTGTCTTGAGCAAAGTTGATGGTAGTCATCAATAGACAAAAAGAGGATAGAAGTATCGTTTTCAAATAATATTTCATAGTGAACTATTTACTTAGTATGAATTTGATTAACTCTGTGAATTTAAACAACTAAGCGTAGAATAGAATAAACAAATGGATTTTAACATCCGAAAAAGTTCGGAAGACACGAAAACGCAGAAAATTTGCACGCTCAAGAGTAAGCTTAGAGTCTTAATATTTCGGCTCTTTTCTGGACTTTTGCCCCACTTGTTGAAATTATCTTAACATTTTAACATTTCTTTGGAAAAAAGGTCTTACTTAACTTTTATATCAACTATATAATCTCTACCTTTGCAGTCGATTTTAAAAAATGTATGCGTTGTGAATAAAAATATCCGTCTTAACAATCTGTTTTATATTGGCATGATCGCCGCCTTCTCAATCTTCGGTTTGAGCAGCTGTACGGTAGAGGATCAGCCCTATAAAAAATTCGATCCGAGCGAAACGGCTTTACACCATATTGCCGATGCAAATGCATTCCATGTAGCTGGTGACATTTATGTTCCTTTGCCTTGTATGCTCTATGCACCAGACCATGGATGGACATTCCTGTCTTCTTCTGCCAAATTCCATATTGGACATCATGGAAATGGATCGGTAGCTATTGATCGCTATGTTTTACATCATGGTATGGTCAAACGTATCACTGACCCATCATTTCCGATGGGGACCGTTCAGTTAGACAAAGATCACGGACACGGTCACGGCGGTGGACATCATAATAAAAGCCCAAGCAATAAAGGTCATGATGGTCACAACCATGACGGGCACGATCACGATGGACATGATCATGGAGATCACAAAGGGCACGATCACGGAAGCATTCAAGATTACAACAGTGAAGGAAAAGCAGTAACCGTTGCAGATAAAAGTGGAGATGGAGCTAAAGGAGCAGAAGCCGGTGAAGTTTCCTACAAAGGGAAAAAATACCCATTGGAGTATAAAACAACTTGGGATGGTGGTTTAGCAGGAGGAGGACCTACTGGATTTTTTGATTTTTCTATCACAAAGAATGTATTTACCATGATGATGGTCGCATTT
>CAYTVR010000058.1:0-32692 GCA_964441245.1 uncultured Saprospiraceae bacterium
CCCAACCCGCCACTTCTAACGTAAATCACTCGATTTGTAATATTAAGCTTCACCCCTATGCGCTTTATGAGCGGGACGTTATCCAGAAGGATGCCTACGTTTTTTGCCTCGATTAAAGAAAAAACAATTCTTCACCTTTGTTATAAGTTATTATTCACATGATCCTTACGTATAATTTTTTTGATTAAATTCTCCGAGGGTTTTGTCTCGGGTGAGAACGTTTGTAATTTTACGAAATTAACTGCGTATTGATTTTCCGATTAATAGGGATAGCAATTGCGATATACCTCGCGGATTTGTTTCTAAGGTTTTTTATTTTCAAATCATCTCAAGCTCTTGGTGTCTTTTTATTTTGTTCTTCTTTTATTTTGTTCTTCTTTTCCTCCTGTTTTCGTATTCTATATTCTCGTAGAAAACGCTCCTTTTTCTTTTTTCTCATTTTATTCTCTGGGACTAAATAAAGCATGAATTCCCAGTCTGTACGAGGTCTTCTCATGTATCGGTTAAATACGACTCCATCCATCACTTGTGCTATATCAGTGGTCATGTTTTGATGTGCCAAGGGCCGAGATAAATAACCTTCGAAAGATATATCTTTTAGAGGTAGGAAATAATTATCTTTTGCTGATTGACCAATCAAATACTCTAAACTATTTATGGAGGGAGGTTCAATAGTTCTAGTTCGATTAAAACCAAAAGAACCTTCATGAGTAATAAAGCCGATAGTGTACAGATTATCTCCATATTTCTCTTTTATGTAATCGCCCATCATGGAATGATTGCTATAATAATCATCAGCTGCTTTTTGTAGTTTTTTGTTTTCCATTTTTATAAGGGAAGAGTTGTAAAGAAAGTGACTAGTAGCTCCCCAACAGATAATTTTCTTGTTAGGATGTTTTTCTTTGAGCCATATTAAATTCTCTGCCATTTGTTGATCTCGATGATCAGTTCCTAATCTGGCATCTGAAATAAATACTCTTAGACTTTCAAGGGTTTGAACCCAAAATTGGGATAACTCATTCTCTGGTTTGTTTTTTATTAATGCGATTAATTTTTGCAGGAATGCAATATTTTGATGCGCCTTTTTCTTCTTAATTCGTTTGATATTTCTAGATGCAGTGATGAAAGATTGAAGCTGCTGAATTTCTTTCTGATAAAGAGTAACATCATCAAAAGTAGCTAGAAATGAAGTCAGGTCTTCCCCAAAATAATCAGAAGCTAATTTGCCTGAAATTTGAGAGTCAAAGCCTGCAATCATAAGTGGATTTTCTTGTGCTAACTCTTGTTCAAAATATTGAAATAATGGATGGAGTTCTTCCAAGCCGGACCAAATCGAAAATATTCCCTTGCCCAATGCGTCCTTTACATCATGCCCATTTTGAATCATAGACCAAGCTCTGCCACAATCGTAAATACTACTTTCGAATGCTAGAATCTCGAAGTCCATTTCTTGATGAAGGTATTTTATCAATTTGATCTTGGTTTGAAAAGTGGTGGCATCGGTATGAGATTGTTCTCCTAGCATGACGATTTGGGCATCTCCAATTTCCTTTTTTATTTGTTCGAATCCTGCAAAATTTTCGTCATTGTTTCCTACTTCATGCAGGTCTACTAATTTAGAAGTGATCTCTTCTTGTATGGAATTTTGAGCATGAATAAATAGAGAAGATAAAAGAAAAAGTAGAAGGGATGTTTTTTTCATTTTAATGTTTTTAAATGACTTGATAGTAAAGTCTAATAGTTAGCAGTAACAAAAAACAATCATTTAGCTTCAAAAACTTCTTTACTAAAGCATTTGATTTTAGTTGTCTTTTTGATCTTTTTTTGCAAAACGTTGGATTTTTTTATTCTCAGGATATATGGTCAGGTAGAAGTTGTAATCATTTTTTGGACAAGTCATGTATCTATTGAAGATCACGGCATCCATTACCTCTCCAATATCATTTTTCATATAATAATTTCCTAAAGGTCTAGATTTGTAATGCTTAAAGGTTCCTTTTTTTAATGGTAGTAATAGATTGTCATCATCAGATTGACTTAATAAAAACTCCAATGTTCCTTCTTTAGCAGGTTTAATCTTCTTGGTATAATCTAATCCATAACTCCCTTGAAATGCAGTAAAACCTATGGTATAAACTTTTTCACTATAATGTTCTTTCACATAATGTCCCATCATGGGATGTTTCTTATAATAATTTCCACCTATTAATTGAATAATTGGATTTTTCATTCTAATCCCAGAAGAATTGTATAGAAAATGATCGGTCGCACCCCAGCAAATAATTTTACTTTCTGGATATTTTTCTTTTAACCAAATTAAGTTTGCTGCCATTTGTTGATCTCTTCCAGCTGTTCCAAAAGCCATGTCTGATAAAAAAACTTTTAGATTTTTAAGTGTTTGAACCCAGAAATTTGATTGATAATCCGAAGGTGTTTTGTTCAATATTTCAATGAGATGATTTAGAAAGATGGTATCTAATTTTGGTTCGTTCCTTTTTAATTTTTTTATTTCTACCTTAGCTACATGTTCAAAATTTTCTTTTAGACGTTTCCAGTCGTTGGTCATTAAAATCTCTTTATCGACTATTTTTAAATATTCTGCCAAGTCTGAAATGAATGATAACTTTCCGATAAACTGACTGTCAAAACCAAGTAATTTCAATTCATTACCCTTATCCTTTGTTTCCTTTAGGTATTCTGCAAGCGGAATTAAATCCTTGGTAGCTGACCAAATATCGTTGATGCTCCTCCCCATTGATGTTCTGATATCTTCACCTTGTTCAATCAATTCCCATGCCTTATGGCAGTCATAAAAACCCGCTTCAAAAACCAATAAATCATAACCTAACTCTTCATGAAGGTATTTAATCAATTTTATTTTGGTTTGATAGGTCGTCGCTTCTCCATGCGATTGTTCTCCTAACATGACTATTTCAACATCTTTTAGCAACTCTTTTAGAGCGGAGTAATTTGAATAGTCTTCGTTGTTTTTAGTGACTTCTCCTAGGTTGATCAATTGATTTTTGATGGATTCGAATTCAATCGTTTGTGCAACTATTCCTAGATTTGATATTAGCAAAATTATAATTCCAATTATTGTTTTTTTCATTTTAAAGCATTGACGTATTAGATTTGTTATATTTTGAAATGATCTTATGAAATTTTTATTTTCATATTTATAACTCCAAAAGTAAGTACAGAATTTTGGTAAGTGAATGAAAAGTTTATTAACGCAGATAATCGGTGATGAACAATATTTTATAGCCCATTTATCCCCGAATATCTGCATTCGTAATTTTTATATTTCAACACTCCTAAACTGTTCCTACATTTGAATCAAAGACGATGAGTAAACCAACTGTTAAAGAAGAAAAGATGAATGATTAGAAAAGCCTGATCAATAATTTACCTTCTTAGACAAATCGGGTGGACAATCATAAAATGAGATGAAAAAGCGACCGAAGGAAGCGTTGAATTTCATTTTTGAATGTCTATAAACACCCGATTTGTCTAAGAAACATAATTTATAATAATTAACAAGGAGTATAAAGCTATGAAATTCGAATTTTAATTATTTTATTAGCTATTCTGATCGTGAAATAAATCTGAACCGAATTGTCGATGATAAAAAAGATAAGTCCTTATTGGTTATGCCAATTATCTGGCTGGTTTTTGGCGTGCCTGTATTGGGTAGAAGGGATGATTGATTGTGACTGCATCAGTTTTAGAAATGCTTGTATTAATATCTTACTCACGTATATAACGGGTATATTAATTACTCATTTATGCGTATTGGTTATCAGGAAATATAAACTACAAGAAAAAGTTTTTCCGAAGGTTATTTATTACATTGTTTTATTTATTGTTGTTATTTCCATTTTACTATGGTTTGTAAATGTGTTTATCAACTTTTACACCTATGAAGAGCATCATTATTTGCGCGAAAACATTTTTGATAATCTTTTAGATTATACAAAAAATTCATTTGACATGTGGATGACTTGGACTAGAATAGCTGGTAATTGGGTACTCGCTTATTTTTTGTATCACCTAGGAAGACGGAGTAATATTGCAGAAAAAGAGAAAGCAGAATTGAATCAATTATTTACAGAATCTTCTTTGAACCATTTAAAGGAACAAGTAAATCCTCATTTTATGTTTAACTCCTTAAACAGTGTAAAAGCATTGATAAGTGAGGATCCTGAAAAAGCGAAAACTGCTATTGTGATATTGGCTGATATTCTTCGAAATTCATTAAATAGTTCTGCAAAAACGACCATTCCTCTGAAAGAAGAACTAGATCATTGTAGAGATTATCTTGAAATAGAAAAAATACGTTTTGAAGACAGACTGCAATATGAAATCAGTACCGAAGACTCCATAAATGGTTTTATGCTTCCACCATTAAGTATACAGACCTTAGTTGAAAATGCCATCAAACATGGCCTTAATGAGTCTTTAATAGGAGGTGAAATATCTATTGATTGTCGGGAAGAAAACGATAATATCCTAACGACTGTTACGAATGATGGAAAACTAAAAACGAATAATTCAAATGGCATTGGGATAAAAAATTTGAAGAAACGATTTGAATTACTATATCCGAAAAATTTCAATTTTACAATTTCGGAAAAGAACGGTAAAGTCATCGCTCAATTTAAAATTCCTAAAGAAAAAAAACGGTAAGTTGAATAAACAGAATAGATTGGGCAATTCAAAAAAAACTACTTTTGACTAACTCAAACATGAAATTTTTTTGATGCTGAGGACGACCTTAGCCCTCTCCTTCCAACATTAATTCATTTGAATTTTATACCCTCTGAATTTTATTTTGATATTTCATCTGATATCAAATTACCTCCCTGTAAGCATTTTATCGCTAAGATAGGAATACCCTTGAGGTCTATTAATTATGGTTTTGTCTTCTAATCGATAAATAATTATTAGCTCCAATTGTTTTCCTGGACTTTTTTAGAATAATTTATTTTCTCGAGCATATGCAACCTTTGAAAAAAAAATGGATATAGTTGTTGTCATGACGAGATAAATTAAATTTTTTAAAAAAATAAAATAAAAAATAATGAAGTATTTAAATTTTATAGCAGTCCTCGTATTTTCCGCCCTTATACTGTCCTCTTGTGGAAAAGAGAATTTAGTTTCAACGGTGGATAAGATTCCGGATGTAGAACCGGAAATAGAAATAATAGATCCAAGCACTACATCTATTCCATCCTATTCCTCCATAGTTGAGAATGAACAAGCACTTCTCGCTAGTTTTATTTTGGATAGTGTAAATCCGGAAAACAATACTTACATTTTAATGATGTCATCAAGCCTTATTGATGGGCCAGGTGCAGTTTACATTAGTTCATGGCAGCCTCCTGCTGGTGAAACAGGGATTCAAGATGGAGCTTATTCTGTAGGTTCTTCATATACGATTTCTCAAGAAGGGATTGATGCTTACGAAGATTGGGAGGCTAATGGTTCAGACCCTACTACTGAACCAGATTTATCTTCTGCTGATTCTCCTTATATCACTACATATACGGCGACATTATCTTATGAATTTAGCAATATCAATGCTAGCACAGTAGATGTAACTATTTCAGGAGAAATAGTAGGTGAGGATGGTAATTCAACTTCTATTTCAGGAACAGTTACAGCAGATCAATTTAATTAAATTGGGTTTTTAATCGAGAATTGAGGCTATATTATAACATAATGTAGCCTCGATTTAAATTTCATTAAAAAATGAAAGTCATCAACTTGAATTTTTTGAAAAATAAAAAGAAAAGTACTCTGGAAATCATTGAAGGCTGCCGAGAAGGGGATACTCAATGTCAGGAGATTCTTTTCAGAAAATATGCTGGAGTAATTTTGACAGTATGTCGTCGATATGAACATCCTAGTTTTGGGGCATCGGATATACTTCAAGAAACTTTCATCTTGATTTTTAAAAATATCAAACAATTCGATCCTTTAAAAGGGAATGTAGAAACATGGATGAAAAGGATTGCAGTCAATACTGCACTTAAATTTATAAGAAAAAGAAAAATTCATTTTTTAGATTTTGAGACCAATGAATACCAAGTCGAAAATTTACCAGAAGAATCTATTGATGTTGAAGTTAAGTCAAAAGAAATCTTAATTGAAAAAATTCAAGAATTGCCAAATGGATATCGCACCATCTTTAATTTATTCGTAATGGAAGGATATTCGCATCGAGAAATTGCCACAATACTCGATATAACCGTTCAAACTTCAAAATCACAATTGTCAAGAGCTAAAAAATTATTAAGAAAAAAAATGATTGATAGTGGATTGATACGAAGAAATAAAAATATTGAAAATCATTAATTATTAAACTTTATCAAAATGAAGGAGAATTTATTTGATAATATTGTAAAAGAACTCGATGAATATCAATCACCAATTGATTTAGACATGGAGTGGGGTAGATATTTAGAGGGTCAACAAGAGGATAAAAAGAAAAAAAGAAACTTGTGGATGTTTTGTTTCTTTCTAGCTTTTCTGTGTCCCACAATGATATACTTAATTGTTTCCGATTCTAATCCGACTAATATCGCTAAAGGATCAAAGTCAAGCTTAAACTCAACAGCTATAACTTACCAAAATACCAAATCAAATATCATTGATGTTGATGTTGATGTTGCAAAAGAGCAAGATGTGCTAAGTCGGAATAGAAGTATTGTAAATGAAGTTAAAAAAATATCCAGGAAAGAAATGGTTCATTCAAGTTATGCGGAATTTAGTTCGGATAGAGAAAATTCAAGTGAACCTAATGATCCTATAGAAGAAAACAGATCATTATTTTCTAAGAATCTTCCTGAAAAATCAATACCTCTAAACGGGAATAACAAGACTGTGAGAGATACTGAACAAAAGGAATATCTTCCCACCCTTATTAGTTTAGAATCCTTAACTCCTTTAGCCATTCCTACTCCTTCGATCGAGGATATAGCTGAACCGAATTTTAGGCTTTCTAAGCCAAAACGAAAAATTGAAATTTACTTCAACACAGGATTAGCAATTACTAATCAAATCTTTAAAGCAAAAGATGCTTCGTCGAATGACTATAGTAGTCTCAGAGATTTTTCCGAAAATTCTTTAGAAACTTATACTTATGATATAGGTGTAAATATTCCAGTTGGAAAAAAATCTTTTGTAAAAATAGGAGGAAATTATAATGTTAATTATGATAAAATTAATTATACCTATGATGCTCCAAAGACTTTTGATTTTGAAAATGTATTGATTAAAATACGAAAGAATCCTAATAATGAAGTAGTGGAAGAAATATTTGGGGATACAACAGTAATAGGTTCCGAAACGATAACAAACACTTTGTATAATAGATACTCATCGACAAATTTAGAGGTATCATTCGGTCATTATTTATTCGCTAAAAATCGGTTGAGTCTAGCTATAACAGGAGGATTGTTTTACAATATTTCTTTAAAAACGAAAGGAAAGGTAATTTCACCTGAAAATGAACAAGCTGGATTAGTTGCCTTAGATGGCTATAAAAAATCGTTTGGTTTGGGACTTATTGGGGGAGCAGATATTGATTTTAAAATTAATGAATCTTGGATGTTGAATTTGAGACCAACAGTTTCCTATGGATTGTTTTCTGCAACAAATCAATCAAATATGCTAAACGCCAATATTCACAAATATGGAATATCACTTGGAGTAAAATATAAATTGTAAAGTATTTAATTTATGAATGGCTATAAACACAGAATTTGTCGAAGAGCCATTTTTTATAATTAATTTAAAGTCCTAAGCTCAAAAGTTGAGCTTAGGACTTTAAATTTCTATTTTGCGAACGGATGTACTAATTCGAATCATTTGAATTAGTACATCATGAAAATTTCAATTTTACAATCTCTGAAAAGAACGGTAAAGTGATCGCTTAATTTAAAATGCTTAAAGAAAAAATCCTGTGAGTTCAATAAAAACAATGATCATTGATGATGAAAGATTGGCTAGGCAAGAACTAAAAAGATTAGTTGCCAAATGGGATGAAATTCAAATTGTTGCGGAAGCAGAAAACGCATTCGAGGCAAAAGAAATGATAAATCTAAACCAACCAGACCTTATCTTTTTAGATATCCAAATGCCTCGAAAAAATGGATTTGAATTACTAGAAGAATTGGATAATGTACCTGTAGTCATTTTTGTTACAGCCTATGATGAATATGCCATTCAAGCTTTTGAGGTAAGTGCCCTTGATTATATTGTCAAACCCATCCGTAAAGAACGTTTTGATAAGTGCATCCACAAAGCAATTGCTCAAATAGAAAATCATCAAAAACAAAAAAAACGAACGAAACACCAGATTTTTATAAAAGATGCCAATAAATGTTATTTCATCAAATTAAATGAAATTTCATATATCAAATCAATTGGAAATTATGCCCAACTTCATTTCAATGGCAAGTCAGCAATGGTGAAACGTTCTCTAAATTATTTAGAAGAAACATTGCCGGACTATTTCTTTAGATGCAATCGTTCGGAAATAATAAATCATCATTTTATAGATCAAATACATCCTCTATCCAAAGGCGTTTTACAAATACAACTTACGACCAATCATATCATTGATCTTTCGGATCGAAAATCAGTTGTCTTTAAAGAAAAAATGAAACTCTAATATATAAAGGTGTTTTATAAATTTACTTTATTATGATATTGGACTAAATTCAAAAGCACGTTTTAATTAATCCTTAAAATGATTCGCTGTGATTGCAATTATTTCAGACTTAATTTGTAACTTCGCGTCCCCAATTATTTTGGAGATAAAAGCTTAATAACTAACATGAATTTAGAAGATTACGTAGCAGTGAGTGGCCTACCAGGCATTTATAAATTAGCAGCAAATCGAAGTAATGGTTTGATTGTAGAAGATTTAGATAATACGAAACGACGCTTTGCTTCCGCAAGAAAGCATCAATTTACTCCATTGGCTTCTGTCGGCATTTATACCATAACAGATACCGAGGAATTGAATGTGATTTTCAAAACAATGTTGGAAAAAATAAATGAGCTTCCGGTTGTTAAGATAAGTGCTCCTGTCCCTGAGATTATGGATTATTTTGAACAAATATTGCCAACTTTTGATAAAGATCGAGTATATGTTAGTGATATTAAAAAAGTAATTAAATGGTTTACTTTTTTAAATGACAGAAATCTATTAAGTTTGGTTGACGAAAAAGAAGATTCCAAAGAGCCTGTAACGGCAAAAGAAGAGGAAGAATAGATTTTTCTTTTGCCTAAAAACAAGTAAATTTAACTGTTTTAACAATATAGTTACTTACTAAAAATAATGTTTTCCCCTATTAAAGAATACCCTGACATGTCTTAAATAAGATGTCTTTTCCTAAGGCATTAATCGTGATACTACTTACCTATTGTTGAAAATTGATCAGATCAAATATAGATGATTTGATAAAAAGCTGGACTCAATTCCTTGCGGAATTACGTTGAGCTGCTAAGATAGAAACTAACAAAACACTATGAGCGTTGTATCCGTCCCTTCTCCGCGATTGCGAATGTTCCTGCCAAAGGAATTTAAAGTCACTGTATGGTCCAGACTAAAACCTTACTTTAATGAATTGCTAAAACGTCCGATCTCTTCTGTTAAAGAATTAGAAGAATGGTTATTGGATCGTAGTGAATTGTCAGCAGTCATTCAAGAAGATTTTAATTGGAGATTTCTTCATTTTAGCTGTGATCTGAATGATGAAAAAAAAGAGGATGCTTATCTATATGCTGTTCAGGAAATTCAACCTAAAATTATTGCCTTTGAAAATCAGTTAGATCAAAAATTAATTCATTCTCCTTTTTGCGCCGCATTGAAAGGTGAAAAATATGAGATTTATCTCAGAAATCTAAAGGCTAAGCTGAGAATCCATAAAGATAAAAACATCGATTTATTATCAGAGACTAAATTAAAGACAAAGGAGTACATTTCCTTAATGTCAAAAATAATAGTGACGGATGAAAATGAAGAATTAACCTTGACTCAAGCAAGAAAAAAACTGAAAGATTCAGACCGAAATATTAGACAAAGGATTTACAAAAAAACGGGTGCTGCGCTATTTGACAAACGGAAGCAATTAGAAAATATTTTTGATGGACTACTCCAATTGCGACATCAAATGGCTTTGAATGTAGGAATGCTTAATTACCGAGATTTTCGATTTATAGAATTGAATCGCTTTGACTATACGGTTGAGGATTGTGTCAATTATCATGAAATTATAAAAAAAGAAGTGATTCCAATTTTGGAAAAAAGTCATCAAAAAAGGAAAGCTAGTTTAAATGTCGATCAACTTCGACCATGGGATCTATTTGTATCTTTGAATGATAAAGAACAGAATCAATTATTTGAGTCTTCTGACGAATTTTTGAATAAAACGATTGACTGTTTATTAGCCGTTCATCCTTCTTTTGGAGAATGCTTATCTGTGGTTAGAGAAATGGGACATCTGGATTTGAATGCTCGAAAAGGAAAAAGACCTGGAGGATTTATTCTTAATATGCCCATTAGCAAAGTCTCTTTCATTTTTATGAATGCCACTAATACGAGCCAGGATGTTCGGACAATGGTTCATGAGTCAGGACATGCGATTCATTATTATATGATTCGTTCTTTTGACTTAGAGTCAGCCTCTAATATACCTTTTGAGGCAGCAGAATTAGTGGCGATGTCTATGGAACTACTGACGATGGAACATTGGGATATTTACTTTGATGATCCAGATCATTTGCGGTCTGCTAAAATTCAACAATTGACAAAAACATTGACTACCTTATGTTGGGTGGCGACAATAGATAAATTTCAGCATTGGATATATCTTCATCCCGATCATAGTCGCGACGAAAGAGCAGATGCTTGGATAAAAATATATAAAGAGTTCGATTCAACTGTAATTGATAGAACTGGTCAAGAAGAATACACCAATTATTTATGGCATCGCCAAATGCATATTTTTAGCCTTCCTTTCTATTATATTGAATATGGATTTGCCCAATTAGGCGCTTTAGCTATTTGGAAAGAATACCGAATTCGACCAGAAAAAACAATGAAAAATTTACAGCAAGCAATGAAATTGGGTAATACAAAAAGCCTTAAAGAAATATATAAAACTGCTGGAGTTGATTTTAATTTTTCAGCACAATATGTTCGAGACTTGATGAATTTTGTTCATGAAGAACTGGATCAACTTCAAAAGCCATACAGCTAATTTTATTTTTTTATAAAAATAAAACACGGTTTTCTGTCACATCAAACAATATAACCTCTCTTTAGCTTTCAATGCAAACCATTGATTTGTAATTAGCTTATAAATAATGTTTTTATTTATCTGTTTGTTTTCCACTGTCAATCCACTTTTTAAGCTCAAAAAAGAGTCACAATTTATTTTTTTACAATCATTTGTAACAGTACAAAATGGCACAATTTTGTCTATTCTTCAAATAGCTAAGAATTACATTCCCCCTATTTAAGGATGAAATAGAAATATTTTCTCCTATTCTTTTTTAGGAAGTTTTAAACAACTTCTATATCAAATTCCAAAAATTGATACTTCCCAAAGTGTTGATTAATTTTTAAAACTAAATAGACACATGAGATTAATTATCATTCTCGTGGGGATACTGCTATTCTGTAATCCCCAATTTTCTAATGCCCAATGTACAGCAAGTAGTCCTGACTTTATACAAGGGACAGTGTATCGCGATTACAATTCCAACGGAGAACAAAACTCCGTATCAAGCTCAACTACTTTTCATGAACCTGGCGTTTTTGATGTTACGGTCAAAGCTTTTGATGATGAAGGAAATATAGTAGCTAGAACGATTACCGATTATCAAGGTAAATGGACTTTAAATGTAGGAAAAGGAACAGAGGTTCGAATAGAATTTATGATGCCTAGTCATTTGAAACCAGCTCAGATTCTAACTGGTGGTTCAAATTCTACGATAGCCTTTGCAATGGCTCCAGCTTGTGATATCAACATTGGATTATACAATCCATCAGATTACTGCCAAGACAATCCAGAAGTCATTTCTGCTTGTTTTAATAAAGTCGGATATGCAGCTTCTCCATCAATTATTTCGATCGATTATAATGACGGAAGTGATTCAGAAACAGATATCACAGCTTATCAAGAAATGACTCATCCCGTTTCAGTAACTTCACAATATGGAGCTATCTGGGGCATGGCTTACAATCGAAGAAATAATAAAATATTTGCTTCTAGATATTACAAGCCAATGGCTGATCTAGGATCTTTCAACACGACTAGTACAGGTGTTATTTTTGCAATTGACAATTCAGGAAATACTCCAGGTGTGAATGAGAGTGTGGGAGATACTGATGTGACTCAATTTATGGATTTTGGTGCAGAAACGGGTGCAGAACCTTCAGCAGGTAACGTCTGGGCATTTATAGATACCAATGATCCAACTTGGGGTGATATTTTTTCTGCTCCGGGCAAAATAGGATTAGGAGATACAGATCTCTCTGATGATGGAGAAACACTTTATACCATCAATCTAAATAAAAAAGAGTTATACATTATCCCAATTGGAGCCACAGCTACGGCACCAACAGAAGCTAGTGTTATAAATAGTGCAGTAGGTATGCCTACTCCAGCTTCTTGTTCAGATGTCATTCGACCTTTTGGCTTGAAATTCCATGATGGCTTATTGTATGTCGGAATGGTGTGTACTGGTGAAAATCAAACAGCCTCTGTTCCTGCCGATTTTAGTAATGATGTAGTGAGAGGATATGTATATACTTATGATCCAGTAGCAGCTACGATGTCAACTAATCCAGTTTTAGAATTTCCATTCAACTATGATCGTGGAATTTTTACTAACTCTAGCGATCCAGACAGTGCACGTGCTGAATGGAATCCTTGGATAGACAATTGGGAACCCAACACACCCGCAGAACCCAATAAAAATCCGGTACGTTATTCTGGAACTAATGATCAAGTTGGCTTTCCACAGCCAATTATCGCAGATATAGAATTTGACAATGGTGATATGGTATTGTCCATTTTAGATCGATTTGGTGAGCAAAATTCTGGTTTTAATGATCCAGGTTGTAATCCATCTTGTTTTACAGCATTACAGGCAATTCCAGCTGGTGATATGTTAAGAGCAGGAAATAATGGTGATGGTACTTGGACTTTGGAGTCTAATGCAACAGTTAAAAGTGTACGAACAGGAACTACAAAAACCAATGGCAGTACCCAACAAGGAGGCCCTTCTAACGTAGTCAATGGTAATTTTATTAATCCTGGTGGAGAATATTATCATGGAGATAGCTATGCTTCTCACTCGGAAGTGATTGTAGGTGGACTGGGACAGGTGCAAGGTCAAAAAGATGTAATTGTTGGAGCATATGATGTAAGCTTTAATTACTTCTTAAATACCGGAGCTCGTTGGGGATCAGGTGGTTTGATTTGGATGAACAATCGAAACGGAAGTTGGTCTAAAGCCTTTGAAGCTTATTATGGAGGAGCCAATAATTTTAATAAAGGAAATGGTTTTTCTGATGTAGAAACATTATGTCAGATGGCTCCACTAGAGGTAGGAAATAGAGTTTGGAATGATGCGGATGCAGATGGAATTCAAGATCCAAGTGAAGCAGGTATTCCCAATGTAACGGTCCATTTGTATAAAGGTGCAACACTAGCTGCAACGACCACGACCGATGCTAATGGTAACTTTCTTTTCAATACTAATAATGTTAATTTAAATGGTGAAACCGAAATTGAGCTAGGTGTAGCTTATACGATTGTCATTGACAATGCACATTTTTCTGCGGGCAATTTTTCAGCTAATGGAATTACCTATGGCGCAATAGCTCCTGAAGATGAAATGGTGGCCAATAGTGATGATCCAGATCGAGTAGATTCAGATGCAGTGATCGGAATGAGTGGACCCGCAAATGGTTTACCAGCGATTGACTTTACAATCAACAATGTAGGAGACAATAGTCACTCTTTTGATTTTGGTTTTGGGACACCAGCCACTATCGGAGATTTTGTTTGGTTCGATGCAGACGAAGACGGCACGCAAGATAATGATGGAACCGAACCAGGTATTCCTGGAGTAAAAGTTACTTTATTTGATGCACAAGGTATTCCAAAAGCAAGTACGATTACAGATGGTTTAGGACAGTATCGTTTCGAAGACATTACTCCGGGATCTTATCGAGTTGGGTTTTCTGATATCCCAACTAATTATGTTCCAACGGCTCCTTCTCAAGGAGGAGATACAACAATGGATAGTGATATCGATGCGATTTCTATGATCGGTCCCATTGTGACGGTTAACGCTGGAGATAATAATGGAAACCTTGATTCTGGTTTTTATAGAGACGCCAATAAATCAAGTATTGGAAATTATGTTTGGTTAGATGCCAACTACAACGGTATGCAAGATGCAGGAGAATTGCCATTGGAAGGAGTGGAAGTGAGTTTGTACGATAATTTAGGATCCTTGATTACATCGACTTATACAGATGAAAATGGAAGCTACCTTTTTACAAATTTAGATGCCAATGATTACGCAGTTGGATTTGTTGCTCCTGCTGGAAGCAACTATGATCTGACTCAACAAGATCAAGGGATTGTAGAAGGAGAAGATAGTGATGCTTTTATCGCTACCGGAAAAACACCAATTTTTATGTTAGCAGCAGCGACACATAACGCAGAAATTGGAGCAGGTTTTTATAAGAATGCTTCTGTCGCAGGTGTGACTTGGATTGATGCGAATGGAAATGGAGTACAGAATTTGGATGAAGACATTATTCAAAATGTCAACGTATCACTTTACGAAAGCATGGGGGCACAAATCGGTGCAACACAAGCATCAGGAGTAGACGGTTCCTATTTATTTACAAATGTTCCTCCAGGACTTTATTATATCACCTTTGATCAGCCAGTTGGGTATGAGAGAACAGATATTGACGAAGGAGGAGATGATCAAGTAGATAGTGATGCAATGGTTTCTACAGGAAATACAGCTACCTTTACAGTAGAAAGTGGCGATTATGCTTCTAATTTTGATGCGGGCTATTTTCAATTGGCTACCATTGGAGACCTCTTGTTTTATGACGGAAGTATTAGTGGTAGTTGGGGATATCAAGATACAGATGACAATCAAAATAATGATATGAGTCCTAATTTTTTAGCAGGAATTGATATTCATTTGTATGATGCTGATGGCAATATTGTAGCAACAGAAACAACCGATGCGAATGGAATTTATTCATTCACAAATGTAAAACCTGGAACCTATACGATCGGAGTTGATCGGCTTGATATGCAAACCACTTTTCCTCATTATGGTCCAACGACTATGGATTTAGATTATTTATTATCTTCTGTTACCGATGAAGAAGATTCAGATGTAAATATAACTTCATGGAAGACCTTGCCTTTTTCTATCGAATCTGGTGAAACCAACAATACCTTTGATATGGGATTCTTTTGGAGAAATGGAGCAGATAATTGGTTAGGAAATTATGTATGGGAAGATACCAATAAAGATGGTCTTCAAGATGAAGTCAATCAAGGGATTGCGAATGTTCAAGTAAGTTTATTTGATGCTACTGGAAATTATTTAGGATCTACCGCTACAGATGAAGATGGATATTATTTTTTCAGTTCTGTTTTAGCAGGAGATGATTACCAAGTAACTTTTGGACCGCCAGCAGGATATATTCCAACCATTACTGGAGGCGATAGTGATATTGATGAAGTGACCTATAAAGCTACCGTCACGAATTTGACAACAGGGATGAATGATCTAGATGCAGGTTTTTATCGAAATGCAAGTGTTGGAAACCTAGTCTGGGAAGATTATAATGCGAATGGTATTCAAGATGCAGGAGAACCTGCCTTACCAGGAGTATGGGTGAGCCTATACGATTCTGCTGACAACTTAATTGGCAGTCAACTCAGTGATCCAAACGGTAATTTCGAATTTACAGAAGTGACACCTGGCATGGGCTATTATTTAGAAATAACAGTTCCTACAGATTACACTTTAACAAGTGCAAATGTTGTTGGGAGTACTGAGGCAACAGATAGCGATTTTGATTCTTCTATTGCTAATCGAACGACACCCTTTGATTTAATATCTGGTGAAAACAATACAAGTTATGGTGGAGGTTTATTCAAACTCGCTCAGTTTGGAAACTATGTTTGGATCGATACCGATGGAGATGGAGTACAAGATGGAGCTGAATTAGGAATGAATGGAGTAACCGTTTCCCTTCACAAAAGTGATGGAACATTTATAAGTTCTGAAGTAACTGCTGGTGGAGGATTTTATCAATTTACGAATATAACACCAGGTGATTATTATGTAGCTTATTCCAACTATACGGCTAACTATGTACCGACTTGGAAGCAAGTAGGATTGAGTAGAAGTATGGATAGCAATGCAGATCGTAGTAATGATCAAACCGATGTTTTTGCTTTGAAATCTGGTGATAACATTCAAACGATTGATGGAGGATATCATCCACCATTGAGTATCACAGGTTATGTTTGGGAAGATGTCAACAGTGATGGTTTACAAGATGAAACGGGCAAAGAAATACAAAATGTCCCAGTTAGTTTATACGATGAAAATGGTAATCTAGTTGGAATGACAACTACATTAGCCAATGGTACGTACGAATTTACAGGTCTAGCTGGAGGTATGTATTATGTTGTTTTTGGAAATGCACCAGGAGGACTAAGTAGAACAGCTCAGTACCAAGGAGGTAACCAATATTCAATGGATAGTGATGCCAATCCGACTTCAGGTCAAACGCAATCATTCTCGGTCAGTATTGGTGTTTCGGGTGATCGATCAATTGATGCAGGATATTTATCCGCTTTACCGGTGAGTTTAATTTACTTTAAAGGAACGAATGAACAGTGTGAAAATATCATAGAATGGGCAACAGCCTCTGAGCAAGACAATTGGTATTTTGATATCGAACGAAGCGAAGATGGAGAACGTTTCGAATCTATTGCTAAAGTAGATGGACAAGGAACGACTACCGAAACGCATGAGTATCGTTTTGTAGACAAAACAGTAAAAGGAAAAGTTTATTACCGATTACGTCAAGTTGATTTCAATGGTAATATGGACTTTGCTCCAGATTTGGTTTATCTGAATACAGACTGTCATGAAAATGGAAGTGACATTCGGGTTTACCCAAATCCAGCAGATCAATCGTTTTTCTTAGCTTACGAAGCGGGGCAAAATTATGATGGCGCTCAAATACAAATTATCAACAACCTTGGTAAATTAGTACAAAGCACTATCATTAATATTCAAAGAGGCGAAAATAGTAGTTGGTTGGATATTAATCATTTATCCGCTGGTATTTATACTATTCGACTTCAATTATCCAATAAGGAAATATTGAGTACGAAGCTGATAAAAGTAAGAAACTAACTTTAGAGGATATTTCAATAAAAGCCCTTTCAACTCAGATTCGATTGAAAGGGCTTTTTTTATGAAGTGGTCAAGCCAAAACACGAATGAATTTGATGTTTTTATTATATGAATGGAATAATTATTGCTGTGTCTGTCGCCTATACTTACTTTTGTTAATTCCAGTGTTAAAAAATGAAATTTTTATAAAGGATAAGCTAGTTTTATGCTAACTTAAATCTACTTTGATTTTTTGTGATTTAAACCTGCAATGTATAAGATATATGTTGAGACGACGATGCGCCTTTTTTATTGTTTGCTTTTTTCTTGGGTTTACCATTTCGGCCCAAGTGGTAATCAATGAGTATTCTACCTCCAACTTGACCTCTTATTATGATCACTTTTGGAAAACAGAGGATTGGGTAGAATTATACAATACCAGTGCACAAGAAAAGGATTTGAGTGGATGGCATCTTTCTGATAAAGCTAATCAACCAACTAAGTGGACCATCCCAAATGGAACGATTATTCCGGCCAACGGTTACCTGCTGTTCTATTGCTCTGGTAGAGATACGATCGTGGGAACGGAAAGACATACCAATTTTAAATTAAGTCAAACAAAAGGAAACGAGGTGATCATGTTGAGCCAAGCAGATGGAATGGTGAAAGATTCAATTCCTCTAGATTTAACCTTAGTAGGACATTCCCGTTGCCGGAAAATGGATGGCTCTTCTGATTGGAGAATAGGCTTAAATCCTTCTCTTGGATATTCTAACAATGGGACATCACAATCAATCGCCTACACCAAAACACCTATCATTAATTTAGCTGCGGGATTTTATAGTGAAAGTCAAATGCTTACGGTGGAAAACCTTGAAGAAAACTCTGTTCTTCGATATACCTTAGATGGAACCAACCCTACGGCTAATTCTCCAATATGCAATGGTCCCATTTTTATTCATGAAACACAAGTAGTAAAAGTACGGGCATTTAGTAATGACTCCAATCGTTGTCCGGGCAAAATGGGATTTAGTACTTATTTTATCAATGACGAATTTACACTTCCAGTTATTTCAATCGCGGCAAATGATGTGATTGAATTGGCCAATGGTGATGCAACATTAATCCCTGTCGGATCTTTAGAATATTTTAACAAAGAGAAAGAAAGAACAGCTACCTCTTTTGGAACACTGAATAAACATGGACAAGATTCTTGGCAATTAGATCATAGAAGTATTGATTGGGTATCTAGAGATGAAATGGGCTATTCAAAAGCAATTCATGAAGAGTTATTCTCTTACTCTGAGCGTGATGAATACCAACGCGTTATTTTTCGAGCCTCAGGTGATGATAATTATCCTGCGGTCGATGATGATGAACACGAAGGAAGTACACATGTAAGAGATGAATATGTGCATACCTTAGCTCAAGAAGGAGGAATGAAGTTAGATGTTCGTGCTGTAGAACGAGTCATTGTATTTTTAAATGGAGAATATTGGGGCGTATATGGAATGCGGGAACGTCCTGTTGATCATGATTATGTAAAAGAATATTATGATCAAGGTAAGTACGATATTCAATATTTATCAACGTGGGGAACAACAGAAGCAGAGTATGGAGGGGAGCAAGCTTTTGAAGATTGGTTGACCTTGAGAGATTTTATTTTGGATAATGACATGAGTAGCTCAAGTCATTATCAAGTTGTTAAAGATAACCTTCAAGTATTGGGTTTGATAGATTACATGATCGCGAATCTTAATTCGGTGGCATCTGATTGGTTGAATTACAACACGGGGTGGTGGCGAGGATTAGATCCAGCAGGAGATCATAAAAAATGGGGATACATACTTTGGGATAACGATGCAACTTTTGATTATTACATCAATTATAGTGGTATACCTAATGTTGATCCTGATGCTCAACCTTGTGACATTGAGGAGATCGCAGAATATATTGATGTTTTTTTTGGAGGAGGAAATGAAGGAGGAACAACTACCCCTCCAGCAAATTGTGAAACGATTGCTAATGGAAGTTCTCCATATGGGGCTGATGATTCTATTTTTGTGCAAGTCATTCATATAGATGGTTTTTGTTGTGATAATGATTGGGATGATCTCTGTCAAAATTTATATGATGATATTGTAGCCAATGGTGAATCAGGGGTTGATGCCAATATTGATGTAGGAAAACACGAAAAAATATTTTTAAAACTACAAGAAGAAAATGATGAATTTCGTCAATTGTATTATTCTCGTCAGGCAGATTTAATGAACACCATCTATTCTTGCGATAACATGTTAGAAACCTTAGATAGAATGGTCGGTGAAATAACTCCAGAGATGCCACGTCAAATTGATCGATGGGGTGGGAGCATGGAGGAATGGCTAGAAAACGTAGCGACACTTCGATCTTTTGTGGAACAAAGATGCGGTTTGTTGGATGATGGAATGATGGATTGTTATGATCTTACTGGACCTTATCCATTGACTTTGCTAGTTCAGCCAGAAGGTATAGGTGAGATAGATTTAAATACCTTGGATATCGAAAATTTTCCGTGGACGGGTGATTATTTTGGAGAAATGGAAAACCTAATCAAAGCCAGAGCTTTTGACGAAAGTCATCAATTTAGTCATTGGATTAGTACTTCAGGGAATACTATTTTTCCAGACGTAAATACAAGAAAGGCTTCTATAACACTTACTGAAGCGGATACCCTAATTGCCGTTTTTGAACAAAGTACGTCGATCAATGATCTAGCCTCCGCAGCAGAATTTCATCTTTTCCCAAATCCAGCTAAAGACTTTCTAAACTTAGAATATGAATTAGATTTTGCAATGGATTTAAAAATTGACCTGTATTCTATTATCGGTAAACAAGTCATTTCTTTTTCCAATGCTGGTGGACAAAAATCAGCAGGCCGTTATTCTGAACGATTGTCTTTCGACGAAAAGAATATCGTCCCCGGATTATACCTATTAAAAATCCAAACTGAAAGAGGAGAGAAAGTTTTTAAAGTGAATATCCTTTAGTGAAATTGTGTTTAGTTTGTGGTTGTTAGCCTTCTATAACGAGTTTTTTAAATTGTAAAAGGATGCTAATAGTTTAAGCGAAGACCCTTAGCATCTCAAAAAATATTTTCAAAGCACCTGGAATAGCATTCATTTACTGGACTTTTCCAAGGAACTAAAATACTAATAACCAGCAACCAATATCAAACCAACATCCCCGCTACCTTCATCAACCCATTGATCAATCCGCCAAATAAACCAATCGAAATAATCCCTGCAACTAAAAAAATCAAAAAGTTATATTTTCGTCCTTCCACTGCGGGTTCCACCATTTCATAACTTGGTTTAACGCCTTCCCATGCATACAAAGCATACACTTTGATTCGATTGGTAACGATCAACAAAATAGGCAATAACAATAAAATAATCACTGTAACCACCAACAAACCAAAAGCGACCGAAACCGCCATCGGAATCAAAAATTGAGCTTGGGTACTTTTTTCAAGTAAAAGAGGAGCTAAACCCGCAAAAGTCGTTAAGGTGGTTAATATGATAGGGCGAAAACGTGAAGTACCTGCTTCGTAAAGCGCCTCCATTTGAGGTTTGCCTTCTCGGAGAAGATCATTATAAGTATTGACAAAAACGAGGGTGTCATTGACCAAAATTCCTATCAAAGCCAATACTCCCAAAATGGATAACATACTAATGGGTAAGCCCATCATATAGTGTCCCATACCGACTCCAATCATTGAAAATGGAATGATGGCAAAGACGACCAAGGTCTGACTAATCGAACGAAAAGTTAATGCGATGATAAAAAACATCAAGATCATAGCCAAGCTAAGTGCCGTCGTCAAGGAACTACGTGCCGCAGCCTGTTCTCGATTTTGGCCTTCAAAGCTAGCAGAGACACCAGGGTAACCAGCTAGAATTTTGGGTATGATAACATTCTCTAGATTTGAGGTAATGTCACTAACAGAAACATCCCGATTAGAAATATCTGCATCAATTTTTATTTCTCGTTTTCCATTGAAGTGATTGATCGCAATGACACCCCTTGAAATATTTAAATCAACGATTTCCCGCAAAGGAAATTCGCGACCATCTGTAAATCGAACACGCATGTTTTCTAAATCATTGATGCTACTGCGTTCTTCTTTGCGATAGCGAACCCAAACCCTCACTTCGTCTCTTCCTCTTTGCAAACGTTGAATTTCACTACCAAAAAAACCTTGTCGTACTTGTCCAACAATTTCTTGTAAATTCAAACCTAAATACAACGCACTTTCTTTTAAGGTGATATTGACTTCGCGAAGTCCTTCCTGATCACTATCGACTACATCGGCAAGAGCTTCTAATTTTTCTAAAGCATTTTTTATTTCTTGAGAGGCTTTAGTCAATATTTTAGAATCTTCGCCAGTAACCGAAATGGAAACGGGTTTTCCAAATGCACTTTGACTACCAAAGGTTAATTGTTCGGCTGCATAGATTTCTCCAGTTGTTTTTCTAACGCGAGTTATTATTTCCTGATTTCCTAAACCATCTCTACTTTCACTATCCAATAAAGTTAATGTAATCTTACCTTCATAGGTAGAAGGGCCTAGAGCTTTTTCAATTTTTAAAATGGCTTGTTTTTGTCCACCAAAATATTCTTCACTTAATTCATCACTAGCAATTAAGGCTTTAGTCTCTATATGATTTAACCATTTTTGTGTAATATCTTCTTGGGTACCCGCAGGCATTTTTAGATTAATGACGACCGAATCTCTATCAATGTTTGGGAAAAAAGTTCCTTTAATAATCCCTCCGAAAATAGCGCCCATGGTGACTAAAAACATTCCAACCACCACTGCAATCGTAAGAAATTTATTATACATAGAAAATTTTAGAACGGGCCCATACAGTTTATCTCTCATCCAAAACATAAAACCATCTAAAGCTTCTGAGACAGGATTTCGCTTTCTATTTGGACTCAAAGCTTTGGAATGCGCAATATGGGCAGGCAAAATCAGTACGCCTTCTACCAATGAAAAAATCAGTGAAAAAATAACAACCGTGGCCATTTCTGAAAAGAAATCACCGATACGTCCTTCTATTAAATAAAAAGAACTAAAGACAATGACCGTAGTTAAAATGGCTGAAAATACAGCAGGCAAAACTTGCATGGTACCTTCTATCGCTGCTTCCATTCGGGGCATGCCACTTTCATATTTTTGATAAATATTTTCGGCAATTACAATTCCATCATCTACGAGAATTCCAATGACGAGAATCATTCCAAACAATGAAATTACATTGATGGTAACACCAATTAAAGTAGTCACTAAAAACATTCCTGCAAAGGAAATAGGAATGGCAATGGCGACCCAAAATGCCAAGCGCCAATTTAGAAACAAGGCCAATAAAATAAGGACAATGATAAATCCACTGATGCCGTTTTTCGTCAAAGTCCCGATTCGTTGATTTAAGTACAAGGAAAAATCAGAGATGACCTCGGCTTTGATAACTTCGTTTTCCTGGTTGAACTCTTGGACATATTCTTTGGTCATATTGGCAATGGAAATCATGTCCTCCTGTAAGGTGTTTTGAACCGTCACAATGACTGTCGGGATATTATTCAAATAAGTTCTTGCGGGTTCGTCAGCCCATTTATCTTTAATGTCCGCAACTTGATGCAATCGAATAATACCTCCCTCTGGGGATTGTTTGACCACAATATCTCTAAGCTCATCAGCATAATATTTTTTATTTTTTGCTCGAACTAAAAGTTCTTCTTTTTTTCCTTTAATGGTTCCTCCAGAAATTTCAAGATTAGAAACTTGAATGGCTCTAGTCGCTTGTTGAAAAGAAAGTTGGTAGTTTTGTAAGTCCTGTTCGCGAAAGCTAATTTCAATTTCCTCTTCCGGAAAACCACTGAGTGTAACTTTTGAAATACCATCCATAGCCAATAAATCATCTTCTACTTGTCGACCAAAAAATTTCAAGGTTTTTAGATCTACATTTCCGCTTAAAGCGAAACGTAAAGCGTTACCTAAATTCTCTCCTTTAAAAACAGTCGGCGGTTCCATGCTCGCTGGAAAGGAACTGATACCATCTACTGCATTTTTAACTTCTTGTAAACTTACATCAGTATCTTGACCTTTGATTAACTCTACCGTGACTACTCCAAGGTTTTCTTTGGATACGGAAGTGATTTGTTTGATCCCTGTAAGACCTTTTAAGTTTTCTTCTATTTTTGAAACGATCCCTTCTTCTACCTCTTCTGGCGAAGCTCCTAAGTAAACTGCTTGAATATTGATAATTCGACTGGGAACCTCTGGGAAAGAAGTTGATTTCATTTGGAACATTCCATAGATTCCAAAAACAAATAGGCCAACCATCAGCATGTTACCTGCTATCGGATATTTTATAAAGTAATTGATAAAATCTCTCATGAATTTATTTTTATTCCGATTAGGATTATTTTCTAACATCGACCTTCATGCCATCATACATTCCAGGTAATATTTCTTTCAATAAAAGAGTATTGTCATCGAGGCCTTGGATGATGGCTTTAGTTCCGTTGATCTTGATTAAGTCAATATTTTGTAACACCAATTGACTATCTCCTTGGATGGTATAAACGGCTTTTTGATCCACCAATAGATTTCGCGGGATTTCAGTCGCATTTGAAATATTTCCAGCAGCGATATTACCACGCAAGTACATTCCTTCACGTAAATTTTTTCCACTTACGCCAATAAAGACGATAACAGATTGCGTACTCGGATCGATTTGATTACTGATTCGTTTGACCTTTCCAGTCCACTGACCATCCAAATTATCAGAATAAAGTTTAACAGTATTTCCTGGTTGGATAGATTTTAAATCTTGCATGCTTACAGTTGCTTCCAATTCATAGGAATAGGTATTCATTAACTCGCCTAATTTTTGTCCAGCTCGAATCAATGATCCTGCGTTGATACTCGTTTGTGTAAGGACTCCAGAAAAAGGAGCAGAAATGGAATATTTGCTCAAACGAGTTTCTGCACTTCGAATATTGTAATATTGATTATGTAAATTTCGAGAAGAGATCAGAAATTTTTCGGCTTCATTTAAAGGTGTGGGGAATGCTTGGATATTTTTGTTTACATCAAATTGATCTAGGTAATTCTTCCATTGTTGAAAACTATTCGGATAATCGATTTTTAAATCTGGCATCATTTGAGTGATCAAATTTTCGAGATTACTTTTCTGAGCCAACAGATTTAATCGAGCTTCTTCATCATCTATTCGCAATAAAACAGCTCCTTTTTCAAAATAACTACCCACTTTGAAAGGTTTGGTCGTTGATTTCAATGTTCCGGATACTTCAGAAAAAAGATCAATTTTATTAAAAGCTGTCAAGCGCCCTTGAATTTCCAAGCTAGAAGAGACCACCCCCTTTTCAATTGAAAACGATTCCACTGATTGTATAAGTGCTACTTTTTTAGGGGCCTCTTTGGGAGGCTTTTTTTGATCACTTAATTTCTGAAAATAAAATGCTGCACCTAACAAAATTAGTAGAGCTGCAACAATTGATATTTGACGAGTGATGATATTCATTAATTTTAGGGTTTTCCGTTTAAGTAGTTCGCGAAAATTGGTATATAAAGTACATTAAGCAATCATTTGCACAATTGTATTCAACTGCTATGCACGAGTCGATAACAGCATTTTTTTACTAAAGTTCAAGGCATTTTTACTAAAAAAATGATAAAAAGATTAAATTTTAACCCAAAAGCTAAATGCGCTAAAAATTCTACAATTTTACGTAAAATCTGGATTAATTATTGAATTATAGGGATTTAGCTACAGCTAAAAAGGATTTCTTCTGGCTGATTTTTTAGATTCGCATATGATTGATGCTTATATTTGCGTTAATTATTCCGACAAGAGGCTTTGAGAAGCTTAATAAGGAAGGCCTTTTATTAAAAAGACTAGGGCCTTAATTTTTAAAATGAAACGCTTATGAAACAGTTACTTAAATGGCTACCATTATTTCTATTGGTAGTTTTTCTTACTTCCAGTCATGCCGAAACGACTCCAGATGAAGAGTATACTTTTACGCTACATATAGGTGCTTTTGTGAAAGCAAAATTAGCAGATTTTCGAGCCATTCATTCATTTGGATATCTTTATTCTCAACCAGCAGAGAACAATCTGACTCGTATTTATATGGGCGATTATGAAAGCGAAAATTTAGCTTATAGAACCTTGAAGCAGGTAAAAGGCAGTGGATATCCTGATGCATTTGTGACCCGAAGAAGATTAGCTACGGGAACAAATACAGATGTCATTCATTTAGGGACAGAAACAGTAGGAGCGGATATCGATTGGGCTTATTACAATCAAGCAGGAAATTTATTTACGACATTGAATGGCAATCAAGTTCAAATTCTAACTGGACCTTTCACCACTTTGACAGAGGCCAATAATATGTTAGTCGCGATTAAGCAAGCTGGTTTTCAAAATGCTTCTATCCAAACGATCAATAGCGTATTGTTACATAAGGTGACTTCTTTTGAAGCAGACATGGAAATGAAAGATATTACTTTGATTGTGATGGAAGAACAAATTCCAGAAGAATATGATCAAGTAGTCTTGACAGAAAAAACAGTTAGGACCGGTGGACCTGATTTGATGGTCAAACCAAAAATTAAAGAAGAACCTGCTCCTGAGCCAATTCCAGAAACCTATGATGAAGTAGTCTTAACTGAAAAGACACCTACAAAAGTTGCTACTCCAAAAGTAGAAAAGAAAGCGGCTCCCAAAAAGGAAAAAGCAGCTCCTGTAAAAAAGGAAGCGCCAAAAGTAAAAAAGAAAAAAGTGGTCAAACCATTCGTTTTTAACGTTCCTAGAATTCGACCGAATGTCAAGCGAACCTCAGCTTTAGAATTGCAAAGAGTCTTGAAACCAGAAAAAGCATATACCGGAAGTTTAGACGGTTTGTATGGAAAAGGAACGGCTAAAGGGTGGAAGACTTTTTTAGCAACCAATAAAGCAGTTCGTAAATATCAGGCCATGACAACTTGCCAAGAAAAATTTACAGATAAAGGAACTGATAATATTTTACAACATTATATCAATACGCTTTTAACGGATTCGGATACAGCCTTGAAAGGCTTAGAAAATTCGAAAGAGCCAATAGCGAAAGCTTATCGTGCGTATTATTTATTTGAAAATGGTGGCGATAAAGAAAAAGTCAATGTATTGATGAATACTGCGATTAAAGAAACTTTTGTAAAAAAGAAAATCGAGAATCGGCCTCCATTTAATTATAAAGCTATGTATGCTTATAAAGATTTAGACCAATTGATTTTGCACCTAAGTTATATCCACAATGCCACAAGAAACACGGCTATCCCCGCTTGGATATTTCAACAACATAAAAGGGAAGCCATGAAAGCATTGGAACCAGGTACACATATGTCACCTGATGCATACGATGTTCAAAGTATGGATGAATTTCTAAATTGGGATGAATTGACTTTGTTGGAAACGATTGCAGAAGATCTTTCCCCGAGTGAAGTAAGTGCTAAGGTCTTGAAAGAAAGTAGCTCTCGTCGTGCACGATTATTGATGGTACCTAAAGCTTTAAGCACAGAAGAATATATCAATATCAAAGGATGGAATCGATCTCT
Organism: uncultured Saprospiraceae bacterium; assembly: GCA_964441245.1. Lineage (GTDB taxonomy): Bacteria > Bacteroidota > Bacteroidia > Chitinophagales > Saprospiraceae > JALZUU01. Next base: position 27,152 of record CAYTVR010000058.1, read on the forward strand.
TTGGAGTGGCTTAGATGCATGGATGGGAAAAGATGCGGTATTGAAAAAGTGGGGTGTTCCATTAAAGGCAGCTTATTTTCAGACGCAAGTGAGATTAGAAGACTACTATATGGATAAAGGCTTTAAGCCAAAAGAGGCGACTGGCTTGGCCTTAACAACGTTACAAACTTTGGTAGCACACTATCTAGAGAAAGTATAACTCAATGGGCCAACTAAATTTATTTGGTTGAATAAAAAAACGTCTGTTTCGAATATTCGGAACAGACGTTTTTTATGGTTTAATTATCTTAATTGCTATGTGCTAAAATCAAGCTAACAAGCGCCAAACTGAAAATCAAAACGCGTTTCTAAACTTTCTGTATTTGTTCGGCGCAAATCGAGTTTGATTACAATATTAAAGGTAGGCCCCTTCAAATGTCGTTGTATATTGGTGAGACTGCCGATTAAATCTAGATCACCGCCAGTATTTTCTTGAATATTTGTTCTATAAAAAACTTCCGACCAATCATCAGGATTATCTGTATAAATTTGAACAGAAATTTCTCGAATAAAATCATATTCCGGTCCTGAAAAAATACTACTAAATCTAGCAGACTTTCCTTTGATTTCAGAAACATCCTCATCGGTCAAACTATTCGCAGCAAAAATCGTGTTTTTTTGATTGGGAATATTTTCAATCGTAAAATAATAGGTTTGGATTGGATTCAAACCCGCCGGAATAGAGAATTCTTCGGTATAAGGCATTTCTGCCAAAACGTCACAACCATCTTTACAATTAGAGAATAATATTGGAAGTAATAAAAGATAAAACAGCTTTTTCATAAGTCTATAATTATGAACGTTTTAGATAAAATCGAATTAAAGAATGCCATGTTTAAAACAAACTTATTTTAATAACGTAGAATTTTGTAAAAATATACAGCTGTTTTGAATTTATTCCTATATTTATCTGTGAACTTACAAGAAACCTAGCAATTTTATTTTTGAAAAAAAAGATAAACGAAAAACCATGGGTGAACAAAAAGTATCTCTTCTAACTGATGATGCACAAATGCATCGATTTGTCCGCCATTTACTAAATGATGTGCAGGCGCTAGAACACATGCTGGATAATGATTGGTTTGAAACAGGCATTACTAGAATTGGAGCAGAACAAGAAATGTGTTTAGTCAATAACAAAACATTTAAACCCGCATCAATCGCAACCGAAGCCCTTAAAAAATTAAAACAATATCCTTGGGCAGAAACAGAATTGGCTCGATTTAATTTAGAAACGAATCTAACTCCTCGCGAGTTAAAAGGTCGTTGTCTGAGTTTGATGGAAAAAGAAAATTCCAAAAACTTAAAAATCATTCGAGAGACTTTAAAGACGATGGATGCAGATATCATCCTTACTGGAATCTTGCCCACCTTACGACAGTTTCATTTAGGGATGCACAACCTCACTCCCAAAAAACGATACAAAGCCTTGATGGAATCAATCAATAGTCAGTTGATCGGTTCAGCTTATGAACTAAGACTATTAGGGATTGATGAATTATTAGTCAAACACGATTCACCATTGTTAGAAGCTTGTAATACGAGCTTTCAGGTGCACCTCCAAGTCGCTCCTAGAGACTTTGTGAAGATGTACAACATTGCTCAAACACTAGCTGCTCCAATGATTGCCATATCAGCGAATTCACCAATTGTATTTGGTCGAAGACTTTGGCATGAATCTCGGATTGCATTGTTTCAACAAGCACTAGATACCAGAACAACGCATGATCACATGCGCGAACGTAGTCCTCGAGTCAACTTCGGAAGTGGTTGGTTAGAAAAATCTATTTTGGAAATATATCGAGAAGATATTGCTCGGTTTAGAGTTCTGATCAGTAGTGATGTGGAAGAGGATGCCATCAAAATGATCACAGAAGGTAAAGTTCCTAAACTACGCGCTTTGCAAGTACACAATTCTACGGTCTATCGTTGGAATCGACCTTGTTATGGCATCAGCCCCAATGGTCAACCGCATATGCGAATTGAAAACCGAGTCTTTGCTGCAGGACCTACCGTTGTAGATGAAATAGCTAATTCAGCATTTTGGATTGGTGCAATGATGGGCATGGCGAATCGTTTGGATGACATCACGAAGAAAATTTCCTACGCAGATATTCGAGACAATTTTGCGAAATCATCTAGGTATGGAATTGATTCGAAGTTCACCTGGTTTAAAGACAAAAAGATATCTGCGGAAGATTTAATTTTAAAGGAATTGATCCCGCTTGCGCGAGAAGGATTGAAAGCCAATAAAGTAGCGACTGCTGATATTGACAAATATTTGGGCATCATTAAAGAACGAGCAAAAGGACATACCAATGGGGCACGTTGGCAACTGAGAGCTTATACAAAACTGATAGGAGAAACAACTCGCGATGAAGCATTGACATGCCTAACTGCCAGCATTATTAAAAACCAAAATGAAAAAGACATGCCTATCCATAAATGGAAAATGCCAGAGTTAGGAGATTTGACAGATTATCATCCATCTGATTTGACCGTGGAAGAATTCATGGCTACGGATTTATTCACCGTACAAAAAGATGACATTGTTGAATTGGTTGCAGAAATGATGGATTGGAGAAAAATTCGATATACCCCTGTCGAAGATACCAAAGGGAAACTAGTTGGTTTGGTTACCTCAAGATTGATCCTTCGTCATTTTCTTCGAAATTCAAAACTCAATTCAAAGGCCAACAAAGTAAGTGATATTATGATTAAAAACCCAATTACGATTTCTCCTGATACGACTATTGTAAAAGCAATGGAAAAAATGAGAGTCCATAAAATAGGTTGTCTACCAGTAGTTAAAGGAAAAGAACTCATCGGTATTATTACCGAAATGGATTTTTTACGAATATCCGGAAGACTGATTCAACGTTTAGAAAAATAGTATAGAAAAATGCTATTTGGACGTGGTCTAAATGATGTTTTTAAGATAGATTAAAAAAGGTAATTAGAATTATATTTTGTTTTCAAATTTCAATTGGACTAATTGGTAAGGAGCTTAAATGATCGAAAAATTTATTTTAGATTTTTAAAAAATCAAAAAGATTTGATACCAGAAACCTATACTTGAATTTGTGAACAATTCTCCTTTTTGAAACATTATAAATATAAGTCGGTAAAAGTTATATAAATACATTATTTTTGCAGTCGATTTAGAAGTAGCTTATTGGCTGCGAACCAAATTACAGTACGCAATTTTATATCATCTAAAAAAAAATATTCACTATGGCATTCGATATCGAAATGATTAAGGCTCATTATGAGTCACTTCCTGCCAAGGTCGAAAAACTTCGTAAACGATTAAAACGACCACTAACACTGACCGAAAAAATCCTTTACACCCACCTTCACAAAGAGTCCCCATTAAAAAAATACAAAAGAGGAAAAGATTATGTCTTTTTTGCACCTGACAGAGTAGCCATGCAAGATGCAACTGCTCAGATGGCATTGTTACAATTTATGATGGCGGGTAAAGATAAAGTAGCTGTTCCTTCTACCGTACATTGCGATCACTTGATCCAAGCAAAAACTGGAGCCACTAAAGATTTAAAAGTAGCGAACAAAGTCAACTCGGAAGTTTACGATTTCTTGGATACGGTTTCTAATAAGTATGGAATTGGATTCTGGAAACCTGGTGCAGGTATTATTCACCAAATCGTTTTGGAAAATTATGCATTCCCTGGAGGAATGATGATTGGTACTGATTCACACACACCAAATGGTGGTGGTCTTGGAATGGTTGCAATTGGTGTAGGTGGTGCGGATGCAGTAGATGTCATGGCTGATATGCCTTGGGAATTGAAAATGCCAAAAATTATTGGCGTAAAGTTAACTGGAAAGTTAAACGGTTGGACTTCTTCCAAAGATGTTATTTTAAAAGTTGCAGGTATCCTTACGGTAAAAGGTGGTACTGGTGCAATCGTTGAATATTTTGGACCTGGAGCAAAAACTTTATCTTGTACAGGTAAAGGAACCATCTGTAACATGGGAGCAGAAATCGGCGCAACGACTTCTACTTTCGGTTATGACAAATCAATGGATCGATACCTTCGAGCAACTGGAAGAGCAGATGTAGCTCGCTTGGCCAACAAAGTGAGAAAAGATTTAACAGGTGATCCAGAATGCTATAAAAATCCAGAAAAACATTTCGATCAGGTGATTCACATCAACCTGTCTAAATTGGAGCCGCATATCAACGGACCTTATACGCCAGACAAAGCTTGGCCAATTTCTGAATTTGCGAAAGCAGTAAAAGAAAATGATTATCCAGCTAAATTGGAAGTAGGATTGATTGGTTCTTGTACCAACTCTTCTTACGAAGATTTAGATCGTGCAGCTTCTTTGGCTAAACAAGCAGTCAAGAAAAAATTAAAAGTAAAATCTGACTTTACCGTAACGCCAGGTTCTGAGTTGATTCGATATACCGTTGAGCGAGATGGTTTATTGAAGTCTTTTGAAGATATGGGTGGAATGGTATTAGCGAATGCTTGTGGACCGTGTATCGGACAATGGGCACGACACAACAATCCTAAAAAGAAGAATTCAATTATAACTTCTTTCAACAGAAACTTTACTAAGCGTAATGATGGAAATCCATTGACTCATGCTTTTGTGGCTTCTCCAGAAATTGTTACAGCTATGGCCATTGCAGGAGATTTGACTTTCAACCCATTAAAAGATCGATTGGTCAATGCAGATGGTAAAAGAGTAAAATTAAGTCCTCCAAAAGGAGTGGAGTTACCTCCAAAAGGATTTGATGTAGAAGATGCAGGATTTAATGCACCAGCAGAAGATGGAAGTGGAATCGTAGTGAAAGTCAATAAAAAATCTGATCGTTTACAATTATTGAAGCCTTTCGAAAAGATTACTCAAAAAAGTCTAAAAGGAATGAGAGTATTGATCAAGGCAAAAGGAAAATGTACAACGGATCATATTTCTATGGCAGGTCCTTGGTTGAAATTCCGTGGACACTTGGAAAACATCTCTAACAACTGCTACATTGGTGCAATCAATGCATTTAATGACAAACCAAATACCGTATTGAATGTAGAGAAAAAGAAATACATGGCCGTACCTGATTCAGCAAGATTCTATCAAAAGAAAGGGATTGGAACAGTAGTATTCGGAGAAGAAAACTTAGGAGAAGGATCTAGCCGAGAACATGCAGCTATGGAACCTCGTTTCCTTGGTGTCAATGCGGTAATTGTTAAATCTTTTGCGCGTATTCACGAAACGAATTTGAAAAAACAGGGGATGTTGGCTTTGACTTTCGCCAATCCAAAAGATTACGACAAAGTGCGTCAAGATGATGAAGTAGATATCACGACCTTAAGCAAATTTGCTCCTGGAGAGCCTTTAACGGTTACCTTAAAGCATGCTGATGGTACGAAAGATAAATTCAAAGTCAACCATACTTATAACCAAGCACAAATTGATTGGGTAAAAGCAGGTTCTGCACTGAATAAAATCCGAAAAGATGCAGGTATTTCATAA
>CAYTVR010000059.1:0-32244 GCA_964441245.1 uncultured Saprospiraceae bacterium
GCCTAGCCGGCTAGAGGCGAAAAAAGAATAATTACGTATAACATGATTTTTTAGATACAACTTACTGCCGTTTTAGGATATACAACTATACGTCGCAAGACACCCATCCTTAAAATCACTTCTATTCCCAAGTTATCCAAAGACACTTACACAACTACATATTCAAAAAGTAGATAAGACAAAAAAAGCCTTGAAGTTGGAAACTTCAAGGCTTAAGATCTTTAGGTTGGTAGTTAATAGTACATTTAGATCTCAGAATATAAATGGATGTGATGCTACAAAGTTGCGGTCAAACTGCAAGCTAATCAATACCTCCAAAATGGTATTTTAACGAAGCGAAGATAAAATATATCAATTACTAAAATATTGATGGACTATGCACTGTGCATTTTTCAAAACAGGATTAGCCTCTCGCTATAATTTTACTCAAAAAATAGAAAAGATCTCCTCTCTTTTTTAGTCCTATAAAAGAGCTCAATCATCATTGAATATTTAAAAAAATCAATTTTCTTTTTAGAGCCAAGCAGCGAAATGAGGACTCAAGGGGTCTTACGATTATAAAAGCTATTTAAGCAAAACTAAAACAACTGAAAAATAAATACCACTTGAAGAAGTGGATTTATTTTTCAGCATAAAACAAAAGAATAAAATCGACCCATGAGAGCAAGACTAATTTTCCTCCCAATTTTTTTCGCTATTCAATTTCTTTTTTCCTCTAACACTATTGCTCAAGGAAATATTTCTGGTCCCGTAGAAGTATGTCTTGGAGACTGCTCTACTTATAGCTTAGATTCCATTCCTAATCCTAATTTTTTACCGTTTTGGTCAATAGTCGGTCCAGGTGGTAATAGTTTTTTTTCTGAAGAATATCCATTAACTTATTGTTGGGAGTTTCCTGGGAATTATATTATTTATGTCGAATATGAATCTCCAAATGGTAATGGATTCGCAGAATATTCCGTATTCGTTAGCGAAAGTTTTTTTGGCGAAATAATATCAGACTCTAGTTGCCCCAGTCAAGATAGTTCAGCAACAGCCGCTTGTGAACAAGCCTGCGCTTTTAGCACCGTTACTTATTCTATACCTGGATCAAATTCAGAAATCAACTGGAATATAACTGGAGCAGATGATTTTATAATCAGTGGAAATAGTGTTGAAGTAGAGTGGGGGGAACCCGGAACAGGTTTGGTCGAAGCAAGTGTTTATTCCAATACACCATTAGATATTTATTGTAACAATTCTGCGAACTGCGGAATAGCAGGATGTTTTCCTTTTGCCTACGTAGATGTAAATGGAGGAACTCCTCCTTATACTTATCTATGGGAGGATGGCTCCACAACCAGTACCATCAATAATATAGAATTTTGGAATGAATATGAGGTAAGTGTTACAGACGCAAGTGGTCAAACTGGGACCTGTAATGTTTTTGTCGAGGATCAGTGTGTATATCCATCAATAATCGCAGATATACAAAATGCAAGCACCTGTGGTAGTTGTGATGCAAGGATTATTTTAAATTCATTTAATTTTACAGGTTTTGACAACACTTATTACTGGAGTGATGGTTCTACTGAGTTCAGCCGATCTAATTTATGTCCAGGAACCTATGTATTCACTGTAGAGAATGCTTTGGGATGTTCTATAAATCGGACCTTTGTGATCGGATGTGATCAAACATCCTGTGAAGAAGATCTTTCCCTTTGCGTAGAAATATTGGAAGAACCAGAAGCTGCATTTAGTACCACTCCGCCCATTGAAAATGGAGTGCTTAATATTTGTGAAGGACAGACCGTTTACTTCACCAACGAAAGTTCAAACGCTCAACACTTTACTTGGGATTTCGGCCCCGGCCAATCCTTTAACGACGTCAATAGTTTTTACACCTATACCACCGCAGGAACTTACCAGGTAAGTCTCATCGCTGCGAATACCTGTTTTTGTGCAGACACGACAACACTCACTGTAATCGTAGAAGATGCCATCGGACCACAAGTCGATTGTGTCGGAACCATTTGTGAGGGAGAAGTGATTACATACACTAGCAGCGATGATTGCGGTATTTTTAATTGGATCGTAAGTGGAAATGGAAACATTACTGATGGAGGTGGAACAAGCGATGATTTTGTCACCATTGAGTGGGGCGCAGGTCCAATTGGAACCATTGAATTGGCCGTAGAGAATTGTACAGGAGATTATTGCTCTGAACCTACGATAGCTCAGGTTCCAATCATTTCTGATAATGCAGAAATAGAAGGCCCCGATCGTGTATGTAATTTTCAAACCGCAACCTATGCTGTTCCATTGTACTCCGGTACAGAATATTTTTGGTCGGTCACCAATAGAGGAACCATTGAATCAGGCTTAAACACCAATGAAATAACCGTAAAATGGGAAAGTAATTCTATTCCTGTCACGGGACAATTTATAACTGTTGAGTTCATGAATTGCTATTTGGGTTGTGGAGGACAGGATACTTTATTTATAGATTTATTACCAGAATATTATTTAGGAGGTCCAATAGAAGCTTGCGAAAATGAAGTGACAGACTTTAGTGCATTCAATGCTGTGACAGATGCGGCATCCGTCAATGCTAACTGGACCGTTTATGCACCAGATGGCTCGGTTGCGGAAACCTCCTCAACTCCTTCCACTACTTTTAGTGCAACTTGGACTGCAGGTGCTGGTCAATATCGCATTGAAATTCAAGCAGCGAATATTCAAGATTATTGCACGGATAGCTATGAAATAAAAGTAGATGTAATTGCACCTCCTTCTTCAGTCTCTGCAATTGATGGAGCGACAGAAATATGTCCTGGTCAACCATATGCCTACACTGCCACGACTGCTACACCAGCCAATGCTTTTAGGTGGGCTGTAAATAATGGTGGTACAATCACGGAAGTAATGGGTAATCCGATTACCGTCATTTGGGGAAACACAGCTCCTTATGAATTGACAGTTTCCGAGATCAGTGTTACCGGTCCAGCTTGTGCATCAAGTCCTTATTCCGTCACGTATTCTACTATCCAAAACGTAAGTATTACAGAAACAGCCGATGCTTGTCGCGACGAAGTAACGATTTATAATGCTAGTAGTTTTACAGATCTTAACTACGATTGGTCCATTGTTCCTGAAGGAGCAGGTACGGTTGTAGAAGGGCAGAATACTACAGCACCAACAGTCTTGTGGCATCAAGCAGGTAACTTTGATGTACAGTTAGATATTTGTGGCCTTACGGAAATATTTACCGTCGAGGTGCATGACAAACCCAATCCTACGGTGTTATATCCTACAGGGCTTTGCGCCAATGAAACTGAGGTGATCCAAACCTCAACCTTATTCACCACCTATAGTTGGAGAAATGAAAGTGGAGTAGAAGTGTCTACAGATCCTGATCCAGCATTGTCACCAGGGTATTATGAATTAGTCGTGACAGATAATTTTGGTTGTGAAGAAGACACCACTTTTTTCATTGATCCTTATCCTGTTCCAACCATTAGTATATCCACTCCAGATGATACTTGGTATTGTCCAGGCGATCAAGAACCAACTTTATATGCAGTCAATACAGATGACGGATATCAATATCAATGGTTTTATAACAATGCGCCTATTGGTGGAAACACACCAACAATTTTAGGGGACCAATTCGGACAATACTATGTAGAAGTCACCGATCAAAATGGCTGTGTAGATTTTTCTAATAGAATTAATGTTAAGAATTTCTGTCTTGGCGATACCATTGTTTGTAACGATACAACTTGTCCACTGATACCACTTTGTGCGGGAGGAACGTTGATTTCTTTTGATAAAAATTATCCGAATCCCATTTGTAATGAACGATCCTATACTAATACTTCTTCGAACTATATTCCTGGGACTTTGTATTGGACTTTTGATGATCCTGAAAGTGGAGATAATTTTTCTACAGATGATAATCCAACACATGTTTATTCTCAAGCTGGATTTTTTACGGTTCTCTTAAGAGGTCAATCACCAGATCTTTTGAATCCGCCAAATACCAAAACATGTTGGGATGCAATGGTGGATACAATATTATTAGCTGCTGATTTTGATGTGGACAATTCCTGTCCTGGAAGTATAACTTCTTTTACAGATATTTCTACCTTTTTACCATTTACGTCTATTGCTTCATGGTCATGGGATTTTGGAGATCCTGCAAGTGGAGTGAACAATATCTCTTCTGATCAACATCCTACACACGTTTTCGATGCCGACGGAAATTACACGGTGACTTTGACAGCAACAGATGCAAGTGGTTGTATTTCTATTAAAACAAAAACAATTACCGTCAATCCGATTCCGACAGTTAATTTTGCAGATCCAATGGTGACTTGTCAGGCGACTTCGATGAATTTTATTTTGGATGGTTCCTCGAATATTACCTCAGTGGTTTGGGACTTTGGAGATCCATCGAGTGGAGAAGGGAATAATTCTACCTTGGAAGATACTTACCATAGTTTTAATACGCCCGGTAATTATACCGTGACATTGACAGCAACCAATATTTATGGATGTTCGAATGCTTTCTCTAAAGTAATTACGGTCGAGCCGAATACCCTTACGGGAAATGTTACGCTATCACAAGCATCTCCATTGTGTGAAGGAGAGACTACAACTTTGACTGCACCAAGTGGAGGCGTTTCGTGGCTTTGGTCAACAAATGGAACAACAGAAAATATTACTGTTGCCACTGAAGAAGTTTATGTGGTGACGATTACTAACTCAGAAGGTTGTACTTATGTTCCTCAAGCAGTTGTCGTTGATATTATTCCTGCTCCAGATGGTACGATTCGCGCGGTAGAATATGATGACTTTGGACAGCCAATTAATTTGATTGATGATGCTTATGAGCTTTGTGAAGGAGACAATGTTTTTATGGAAATATTAGAAGTGACCAATTATTCCTACGTATGGACGGGAAATGAAACGGGCAATACCATTGAGTTTTCTGATGATAGAGGGAATTTATTATCTGAAGGAAATTATGATTTTTATGTAACGATTACTGATAATACAACCGGTTGTACAAGCATCACAGAACCATTCATAGTAACCGTTCACGGACTTCCTGCAGACTTTACAATTTCTGCTTCAGAGACAGGACCTATTTGTGCCAACACTTCCACTACCTTTACGGTGAATAGTCCTGATCCAACCTTGACTTATCTTTGGAGCAATGGTGAAACAGGAACAAGTATTACCTCCAGTGAAGCAGGTGCATATTTCGCTAAAGCGATCAATAGTTTTGGTTGTGAAAAAGAAAGTAACCAGTTAACAATTCTTCCTGGTCCAAATATCAATCGAATTCCAGCCGGTTGTCATACTCGATGTAATCCGGATACGATTTGCTTACCTCCGATGGCAGGTGTAGTGTCTTATCAATGGTACTTAAACGGGATCATTATCCCCGCTCCCGAAGGAACCATTAGAGACTTAATTGCGACAGAAAGTGGTACCTATCAATTAGAGATGACCGATAATATAGGTTGTGTCGTTTTATCTGATCCTTTGACACTCGATCTGTATGATGGTTATGGAAACATTAATGGAGAGGTCTATTCTGATGTCAATCACAATGGAATTATCGATGGAGCGGATACCTTATTGACGGATGTTACGATTATACTGAATGATGGCATCAATGATATAGATACCGTAACCACAAACGCAAATGGAGCTTACTTCTTTAATAATATTTTATCCACTAATTATTCCTTATTAGTAGATACTGTTTTCTTAGAAACAGGAAGTCAAGTGATCGGTGATAATCCGGTGGATCTCAGTTTAGTTGGTTGTGATGTAGAGGAAACATTGGATTGGTTAATTGATGTAGATTGTTCCAGTACGTCTAGCTCACTTTCGTTAAATACTTGTGCAGGTGCAGCAGTGACTTATAACGGAATGATGATTTCACCTGGTGCTCCGGTTGACGTTGTTTTAACGAATTCTAGTGGATGTGATTCCATAATAATGGTTCAGGTGATTGATAATCCAACGCATAATTTTATAGAAACCATTCAGTCTTGTAGTGGTACAAGCATCACCTATGATGGGATAAATATTTTGGCAGGAGCCAATGAAACCTTCACCTATACCAATCAATATGGTTGTGATTCGACTATACTCGTTGACGTGATTGCAAATCCACTTGTAACACAAACGATAAACTTATCTGCTTGTGATGGAGACTTTCAGGTTTTTGATGGTGTAAATATTTTGGCCGGTAGCCAAGAAGTTTTTAATTATGCCACAACAAATGGTTGTGATTCTATACTTACCGTAAACGTAATTGAAAATCCAATAGGACAAAGTGATTTAACTTTAGAAGCTTGTCAAGGAAGTACGGTGATGTACAATGGTTTAGTATTGAATCCAGGTAGTTCACAAGATATCATTTTACAGAATCAATTTTTATGCGATTCTACAGTAAGTGTTACGGTAGTTGAAAATTTAATTTACAATGAATTGGAAACGATGCAAGCTTGTCAAGGAAGCGCTATTGTCTATGATGGTGTTTCAGTAGCTGCGGGTAGCCAAGAAATCTTTAACTATGCTACTATTAATGGTTGTGACTCTACGATTACAGTCGAAGTGATGGAGTTAGAGATTAATGTAATGACGGAAAATTATTCAACTTGTGAAGGAAGTGACTATATCTATGATGGCGTTGTAATAGCAGCTGGAGGACAAGAAGATTTTACCTATACGAATCAAAACGGCTGTGACTCGACGGTGACGGTGATGATTGCATTGAATCCTTTAGAAACGTCAATAGAAAATTATTCAGCTTGTGAAGGTAGTGACTATATCTATGATGGCGTTGCAATAGCAGCTGGAGGAGAAGAGGATTTCACTTATACGAATCAAAACGGCTGTGACTCGACGGTGACGGTGATGATTGCATTGAATCCTTTAGAAACGTCAATAGAAAATTATTCAGCTTGTGAAGGTAGTGACTATATCTATGATGGCGTTTCGATAGCAGCTGGAGCGCAAGAAGACTTCACTTATACGAATCAAAACGGCTGTGACTCGACGGTGACGGTAATGATTGCATTGAACCCTTTAGAAACGTCAATAGAAAATTATTCAGCCTGTTCTGGTAGTGATTTTATCTACGATGGTGTTTCGATAGCAGCTGGATCGCAAGAAGATTTCACTTATACGAATCAAAACGGTTGTGATTCAGTCGTTACCGTAATGGTACAAGAGCTAGTCATAAGTCAAAGCATCGATGTGTTAGAAACTTGTCTAGGAAGTACTGCTAATTATCACGGAGAGGAATTGCCAGTAGGAACTTTAGAGACTTATACTTTTACCAATCAATTTGGTTGTGATTCGATTGTCGAAGTAAGTGTGTTGTCCTATACTGATTTTGATTTTATTTTGGAAGCCAATGAAGTTTGTAGAAATACCTGGGAGGGTGAAATAAACGTAGCTGAAATGGCTGGAGGAACACCTCCGTTTTTATATCAAATAGAAGGTATGAATCAACAAGATAGTGCAAGGTTTACTAGTTTGCCACCGGGGATATACAATATTGAAATTGAAGATGGAAATGGTTGTATCCGGGAAGATCAAATAGAAGTGATGACCATTGGAGGGATTGTAGTCGAGATGGACGATACGGAATTGTCTTGTGATGTAGAAGGGGTTATGCTGACCCCAGAAGTATCGGGAAATGTTGATGGTTTAAGTTTTGTTTGGCAAGATGGATCTACTGGGAATACTTTTTTCGCGGAAGAACCTGGTAATTATTGGGTCGAAGCAAGCAATGTTTGTGGTAGTCAAAAAACGGAAAGTTCTGTTAAAATGGAAGTTAATGGACAAACTTCATTCCTTTATATGCCGAATGTATTTTCTCCTAATTCGGATGGGGTAAATGATCAATTTCGAGCATTCTCTGATTTAAGTGTAGACGTAAAGAATTATTCTTTAGAAGTCTTTGATAGATGGGGTAATAAAGTGTATACGACGAATGATATGTATGCTGGTTGGAATGGAAAAAAAGGTGGAAAGCGAATCAATCCTGGTGTTTTTATTTATCAGGTCAGTGCAACCATTGAAAGTTGTGGACGAACAATAGAAGTTTTTGAAAGTGGGGATGTAACGTTGTTAAGGTAGAGATAGTTATTGGTTGTTAGTTCATACCAACAATCAAACAACTATTAATAAAAACTACCAACCAAATTTTGACACGGGTAAGTTTTCATTATAGAGGTCGGAAACAGATGCTTGGCAAGTAGTGTCTGCAACGACTTTTTAGAGTCGATCGGTTTTTCTGATCGACTCTTGTTTTTTGGATAAAGTATTTAAAAAAGATGGCACTCTATCGTTCTAAAATGAATACCCGGTCCTGTTCAAAAAATGGAGAAGGTAAATAGGAATCATCCCTAATTTTTATTTAGGTTTAAAGTATTTTAGATGGACGATTCCGATGTCGAAAATGGCACGCAGATCTTGCTGGTTACTCAGATCATCCTGATTTTTCGTGCGATCGAAGAGCGCATTAGTCGAGAAATCTGGCGATCTGAGCAATCTGTTGAATCAGTATTCTAATACGACTTTTGAACTTCTAAAATTCATAGAGTTTTGGATTTTTGTCAATAGTGATAAGTCTAGAAAGTTAGAGATGATTCATATAGAAATATGAAATTCGGGTTTACTGTTTAATGATTCGTTTGACTTGAGTCAATTGACCATCGGAAACATAAAGTAAATAAGCACCGGAAGAAAGATGAGAGAGATCTTTGCTAATGGTTTGTCGACCAAGATTATTAAAATTGTCGACGACCTTTCCTTCCATATTGACAATTTGCATCATCAATAGAGTCGCTTCATCTGTTTGAATTTCGAGATGATCCGTAAAAGGATTCGGAGCAACTTTGATCTCAGCAATTTTAGGTCTTGGATTTTCTGTATTGGTAATAATTTGTTCATTCCCAAAAACTGGACGAATCATATAAGCGGGGTCAGTACCAAAACCAAGCGTTGACCAAGGAACCCAATCTCCAGTAGTGAAATCTTCCATCCAGTTATTGTCACTGGCTAAGTCATTGTCAAGGAATAAATTAATACTACCAGGAACGGCTTCTTGTACTACAAAAAGATAATCACCAGTCTCTAACCAGATAGGTTCTGGTAAGTTATATCCCAAATACCATCCAGTATAACTCAATGAATCATAAGAGATGAAATCAGAGAGATGAGCGAGGCCCGAAGGAGTATTATCTTCCATTTTATAAATAATAAATCGAACTGTAGGATTATCAAGTGCATTAAAAAATCCCGCTTGCATTGCTGCTAAGCTATCAGGTTCCGCTAGAGAATAATATACTCCATATCCTCCTTTAAAATTAGGAAAGTAGTTGGCATAAGAATCACCAACATAAGGAACTCCATCTCCATAAGAAATACTTGAAGGATCGATTATAATCTCCTGATAGTCGGTATAGAAAATTTCACTGCCTTGCTGATATCTAAATTCTACATTGAAGCGACTTACATCTAGAGGTAAGGAAGATGGATCAGGTAGAAAAGATAGATCAATTTCAAAACTAGCGGAACTCCCAGAAGCGATATCCACCATTTCTGTACGTTCATTGAAAATAATAACTGGAATCCCATCCAGTATGACACGAACATTTAATCGAACATCTTTGATGTCAAAATCAGAACTATTCATGACCTCTCCCGAAAAATAATAAGGGTGTAAATGACGAAAGTGCGCAATACGATAGGGATTGTCAATAGTAGATTCCATGACCACTAGAGGAGGAGAAGGCACGCCAATTTCTACTTCTCGAATGAGATCCGTTCCCCATTCACTGACTAGAAGATTGCCATTTGGTTTTTTATAAATATCTCTAAGTCGGCTAAAAGTACCTATATCCCCATCTCCGTCAATTGCTTCGGGACCTGGAGAGCCTGGGAAATAATCGAAATATTTTATTCCCGTAAAAGTAGTCGTTTCTCCTTCTAGACTTATTTGACGAATAACAGAATTGGAACCATCGGTAACCAGTAGACTTCCATCCTCTTGAATGATGATATCTTCTGGAAAACTAAAGGAAGCCTCCATGCCTGTTCCATCAACATATCCACTTGATCCATTTCCTGCCAAGGTAGTGACCACTCCTTCGTCGGTAACTTTTCGAATCAAATGATTATAACTATCTGCCAAATATACGGTACCATCCTCATCAACAGCTAAACCCCATATCGTATTAAAACGAGCATTTGTTCCGATACCATTAATAGCACCAATTTCAAGACTTCCTGCCAAAGTCGTTACCATTCCATCTAATGAAATTTTTCTGACAGCATAAGAATCTCCTACATAAATATTCCCTGAAGAATCTTTAGCCAATGATATTGGTCCTTGAAAAGTTGCTTCTTCTAAGGTACCATCAAGTAGACCATATTCTCCTGCACCGGCCCATACACTTATCTCAGGAGTTGAACCGTCTAGATTTATTTTTTTGATCTGATAAGCGAATTGATCTGTGACTAATAAATTCCCGTCATTATCAACTACAATTCCCTGCGGACGAGTGAATCGAAGACTATCTCCTACAAGATCGTAATCAATTAAATCGGTCACATTTCCTTGAGGATCAATTTTTGAAACATTATCAGCATAGTCATTGACGACATAAGTATTTCCAGCAGCATCCATTGTGATGCCTTTCGGATTAATGAAGTGAGCATTTTCTTTTTTGCCTGTACTAAAACCCTCATGACCATTCCCTGCAAAGGTGGACAGGTTCACATGATCTTTATCCATGGTGCTGGTAAAGCGATAGAGTCCGCCTTTTTCTGCTCCTTGAAGTACACCACCTACCCAACCAACTGTAGGTGAAATAAAATCCATACTCCAAATACCTGGACCATTAAACGATTTCCAAGTACGCCCAAAATCATGAGTGATGGCAATATCTTTTTGCCCTGATGCGAAATTAGTCATGATAAAAGTGCCCTCGGTTTCTGGAATATATTCAATACCTCCGCCAAAAGGGGACGATGGAATTGTAATTTCTTGCCAAGTAGTTCCTCCGTCTTCTGTCCGGTAACCTTTATTGGAGCCTTGACTAGTAATTGTTCCTGTAGAAAGTGTGATTCCATTTTGTTCATCTGCAAAGGCAATACTATTCAACCATCGGTTGCTATCCACTTCTGTAATGTCCCAAGTTATTCCTCGATCACTGGAGTGAAAGACTCGTCCTTCTGAAGTACCTAACCAGATATGGTTGTTGATTACGCTAATGAGATTAGTCCCTGATTGTCCACCAGCTCCAAATTCATTGTCTAACACATCAGGCATATTGACTTCGATCCAGTCAGTACCACCATTAAGCGTTCTCCAAGCAGTAAGTTTGCTAGGACTATTAGTTCGGGAAAGACCAAAAGTAATGCCTTCCGATTCATTCCAAAAATGAATAGAACCCATTGCCAATTCAGTTGATATGAATTGTTCTGTCCAGCTTTGACCGCCATCGGAGGTTTTATAAATCCCCCCACTAGTGCCATTGGGTTGACTAAAGGCACCCACCCATAAAGTCTGCGCATCTAATGCGAAAATAGTGTGTGTTGAAAAGCTTGGGTCAGTAAAAGGTATTTCGCCATGTTGCCAGGTTTGTCCACCATCAAGGGTTCGAGTCCATTCTTTGGTAACATTGGTAAAGGGAGCGGTGGGAAAGGTCGTAGCCCAAACGGTTGACTCATCTACGACATGAACAGATTCGATGAAGCGATTGGGTAAATCAATTCCTGTACCTTGGCTAACCCATTGTGCAGAGGAGGGGACAAGATTGTAAAAAAAGAAAGTTAATAGAAATACAGTGTGTAAAAATGTTGTTTTCATTGTGAAAGGTTTTAGGTGAAAAATCATTTGGTTTTTTGAAGTCCTTTGCTGTAAAAGTATTCAGGTGTGTAATCATTGATGAATACCTTTATCAATGCTATAAAGGTGACAAAGAAGCTGAAATTAGACATGGAAGTATGTTGCAAAAAGGAGTAGAAATGTTGTATTTACCTTGTTTTAGACGGGAAATGACCTTTTGGAGAGATGGAGAGAACAAAAATTATCTTTCTTCACTTGGAGGGTAGCCAAAAGTTTTAGTATAGATTTTGGAGAAATATCCGGGATCGGTAAAACCAACTTTATAGGCGATTTCACTGATGCTTAAGTTACTTTCTAACAATAATTTTTTGCCGTGTTGTACTCGTATTAATCCAATATAGCCCGTAATTGATAATCCAGTGATGGCTTTAGTTTTACGAAATAACTGTGAACGACTCAGGTTCATATCAGCGGATAGGGACGTTACATTGTAGTTTGAATTATCTAATTGTTTTGCAATAGTATGATTCAGTTTTTGAAGAAAATGATCTGACTTGGATACGGGTTTTGTAGGCAGTTTTAGTAAGTTCTCTTTGTTTTTAAAACGTTCTTGTAATTTTTTTCTTAAATCAATCATCTTTTCCATTCTAATCATCAGTTCCGGCTTATCGAAGGGCTTCAGTAAATAAGCATCCGCTCCTTTTTTCAAGCCTTTTAGTTTAGAAGCTTGGTCGGATTTAGCCGTTAAAAGTATGATAGGGATATGGTCAGTTCGTTCATCAGATTTTAATTCTTGAACCACGGTATATCCATCCGTATTTGGCATCATGATATCACTGATGATAATATCTGGGATATATTCAATGGCAGAGGCGATTCCATCTTTCCCGTTGAGGGCAGTAATAATTTGATAATTATCTTTTAAAACCGAAGTGAGATAATAAATAATATCTTTATTATCCTCAATAATCAAAACATAGGGAAGTGGCTCCTTTTCAAAAATAGATTTTGGATGATGAAAGTTATTTTCTTTTGTCGTTTTTTCAATTGCAGAAATTGATCTTTCTGAAAATATATCAGCTACATCATTCGTAATTGGTAGAAGAATAATAACACTGGTTCCTTGTCCAATCTTACTGTCAATACTAATTGATCCATTCATTAATTCTACCAGTTCTTTCGTTAATGCTAAGCCAATACCGGTACCATTTACTTTTTGCTCAGTCTTATTTTTGACTTGAAAAAAACGCTCAAAAACATGAGTTAATTGTTGCTCTGAAATACCGATGCCTGTGTCCTTGATCACTAAATGTATTTGAGCTTTTTTTTCATGAATTACTTTTTCAGCAATGACATCAATGTTGCCTTCTTGTGGAATAAATTTGATCGCATTCGATAATAGGTTAGAAATAATTTGTCCTACTTTTTGTGGATCAAAATCCATTTGAATATTTTCGTCAGTAGTATGAAATTTTAAGTCAATATTTTTACCTTTTGCTAAGGATTGATAAGATGTAATTTCATGCTTCAAAAAATCAAGTACATTTCCCTGAACTAAATCAAGCGATAGATTTCCAGATTCCAATTTAGACAAATCTAGCATTTGATTGATGAGAGTTAATAGTGTTTGAGTATTTCGCTGAATTAATTTAGTCTCTTGTTGATATTTACCATTAATTTGACTGGCTAATCCTTGAATGATCGTTAATGGAGTCCTAAATTCATGTGTAATATTGGTATAGAAATCTGTTTTGATTTGATCCATTTCTTTTAACCGAAGTGCCTCTTTTTGCTTTTGCTCTTTTTCTAATTTATTCTTAGCTAAGTCTAATTCTATGGCTTGTTGAGATCGTTGATTTTCCCATTGACGATAAGCCAAACCTAAGGAGAATATAACAATTTCAATCAAAGAACCCACCTTAGCATAAATCATAGTAAATTGAGACGACCATCCCCATTCTAATGCCGATAATAGAATACCTAAACAAAGAGAAGTCAATCCTGCTACAACAAAATATCCTTTCCTGTCTTTTGTTTTGAGTACTTGAAAGATGAAAAAGAAATTGAAAATTACAAACAGAAGAATGTACGATAAAGTGAATGGATCTCCCATTGCATAACTGAAATTACCAACAAACATGATGATGATTTCTATTATCATCCAAGGGATTCCCAACCAGAAAAAAATCCTAAAATATTTATCCCATTTGGGTAGGAGTTTATTTAGATCTAGAAAGGCACGGATAAAAGCAATATAAGACATGAGGCCCAAATATGTTCCTAACTTGCCCAAGTATATATATTCAGGATGATTTGAAAATAGAATGGGCTGAATGAATTCTCCAAGGTCACCACTTACAAAAGAAGTGTAAAAAAGGAAGGTGAGTAGATAAATAGAATAGTACAAATAGCTTTTGTCAAAGTTGATAAAATAAAAAATGATGTTATAAATCAACATCATTAAAACGATACCTACAAATAGCGCATGTTTTGATCTTCTATTTTTTAATTTTTCGTAGTAGATGTTAGCAGGATAAATTTTAGCAACAAAGGTAGGAGGATCATAATGCCTGACTCCTTTTCCATGAAAGTATATGGTCGTTGTTTTTTTTGAAGGTAAACTTAATTTTAAAAAATTGCCTTCTATTTCTGGAGCAAATGATTTTAATTTGTTGGGTATAAATGATCCAGTTCGCTGATGCAAAAAGTGACCATCTTCTTGTTTTATAAAAAGGTCAAGTTCTGTCCAACTAGCTGTAAATTTAATAATCCATTCTTTGGGAAAAGGAGAAGTGATGAGATTATTTTTAATCTGTATTCTTCCCCAATAAAATCGATCAACTTTGATATCCTCTTGACGATTAGAAAAAGGTTTTAAGTTGATCTTATTTAATTCTTGTTGTAAATTATCAAAATTAGTGGAGGAAGAATTAGCAATGGTAAACGAAGTATAGTCTTGCAGGTAATAACTTGTGTCAGCATTATTGATGACCAATACATTAGCCTGTACTTTTAAGGGGGAAAGTAATAATAAGCATAGAATGGTCTTTAAATAAGTCCTCATTAAAGATGGCTTGAAATTAATATTTTATATCTAATTTCTTTTTTCAAATATAAACAAATGAAATAATTTTAACAATTTGTTGACGAAAAAAATATAAGTGATTAATTTTAAATCAAGGAAATTTTTCCATTTAAATTAGAAATATGTATATCTTGATCCTTTAATTGTTTAGGGCTTGTTACTTAATCCAATTATGGATGATATCTAGTAGCTTGTGGACAAAAATACTTGATTAATGGCAATATTAACGATTAGTGGCTCATCCAGAATTTCATCATCGAATGTAAAATTACTCACTTATTTACCGACGCTATTTCCAAATTATTCTTTTCATCACTATGATCAGATTGTAGACCTTCCTCTTTTTAAAACAGACGAAGATCAAGCACCTTGGTCAGAAAATGTTTTACATTGGCGTACTGCCATTCAACAAACAGATGCACTTATTATTTGTACTCCTGAATATCTTCATAATCTGCCAGCATTAATTAAGAATGCCTTAGAATGGTTGACTTCATCAGGTGAGTTAATGGGAAAGCCTGTGCTACCAATTACATTTACACCCAATCCACCAAGAGGCGAAAAAGCCATGCAATCTTTATTGTGGTCATTGAAAGCATTAGATAGTAGGATAGTAGGACAATTGGCTTTGTACCAATCAGAAATTAACATGCAAAAAGAAGCGCTTACGTTCAATGAAGAATCAATGGAATTGCTCAAATCAGGAATGGCATTATTGAATCATTAGTACTTAATGATTTAATAAGCTAATGAAAATGCACCAATTAAAATTTAATCATTTTTCGAACCAATTGTCCCCCTTTTCCTTTTAAAATATAAATATAAAAACCAGGCTGAATATCATTTTCTTGAATAGTAAAAGTATGAAGGCCTTTATCGAATGTACCTTGCTGAATAGTTTGAATCAATTGCCCATCTAGACTATACAAAGATAAATCAACGGACTGTCGTTCTGGTAGTTCAAAAGTAAGCATACTACTTTCTGAAAATGGATTTGGTTGATTTTGGTATAAACGAAATTTAGGAATCTCCTCAGTTAATTCATTGACGGCAGTGGTCATAGAGAAAGTGAAATCGGCAACCATTGGTAGGTGATCAGAGGCGATGGTGATATCAGATGCTTCGAGGTTATATTGTGTTAAACTATCTGTTGGAAGTGTTTCTGTATTCAAAACATAACTGTTTTGTAAATCCATAACAGAAGCAGTATATAAAATGTAATCGAGTCGCCCTGGATAAAAAGAGCTAGACGATTTAATCCAAGTACTGGTCATGGGTTGATTGGTACTGATGGGTTTTGCATCAGTAAAAGGAGCACCATCCCAATCAGGAATCAAATCATCACCATAGACATCTTCATCATCAATATTTCCAGTGATCAAAGAAGTTTGTTGACTTTTAAAACCGACTAAGTTCATATCCCCACTAATTAAAATAGGTGTATTGGCTGCGATTGGAATTGGACCCAGACCTGCTTTAGCATCGCGGATGAAAGCAAGAATTAAGTCAATTTCATCCTGTCGCTCCGTATTGTTATTACAACAAGGGAGATGTGCGACAATATAAAGTAATGGTTGACCAAAGACATTTTCTGTATCAATTAGGAAAGCACCATTTCCTTGGCTTTGTTGAAATCCAGGTATCTTATGACTCGCCAGAATTGGATAACGACTTAAGCATATAATATCTGGATTGGCGTTGGCATGATACCAATTTTGATTAGGGCTTGATTGCAGAATGGTTTCCACCAAATCTGCGGTAGCAGATGAAGTATGATCATAAATTTCTTGGAAGCCAATAATGTCTGGTTGAATCGCTTGAAGAATGCGAGTATAAGCAGGTTTTGCAAAATTTTCGAACAATTCATCGCGTAAGACGTTTTGAGAAAGAATACGTAAGTGATCAGGTGATTGTCGAGCGATTGAATAAGAAGGTAGTGGTGTAGTAGGACTTCCAGAAAAAGTATATAAAATGCCTCCATTTTGATCTGGTATTTGGTCACCGCCAGTGAGATCATCTTGAATCACTACTTTAACTTCATCGCCTTGAAAGAAGGGCTGATTAAAAAAAGTAGAAATATCTCTACGAATAGCGATCTCAAATTGTTGACCACTTACAGTCGGTGCAGTGACGAGACCAATATCATGGTGTTGTATGAAAAAAGTATTATTCAAATGGAGGGTACCTTGTCGTTGACCTAGGTTCCATTCGAGTTCAGCACCAATGCCACTTTTAGCAATTCCGGTAGCGGGATTATTATCCGTGTCCAGATAAATTTTAACATTATTGTTATCTTGCAAGAGGAGGTCAAAACCAAACTCTAAACGAAGAAAAATATATTGATCATCATGACTGATATAAAAGTCGCGAAGGTCGGAGCCAAAAACATTGCCATCACCTGTAGGATCTTCATAAAGAGGAGTCGTAGGCCAATCGGAAAAATCTTCATCAATAATGATTCGATCGACTTGGGCATATGAAAAACAATAAAGAGATAAAAAACAAGTTGTTATAAAAAGGCGATACATATGTTATTTTTAAGATTATTCAACAGCTAAAAAATTGAATCCAAAAAGGAAGTTTAATTTGGAGCATTTTTTAATTGATCTACAAAGATAGTATTTGTTGAATATTGAAACAGAAATAATTAAATCATGTTTAATAAAATAATTGGAATTGAAAGATACACTACTTTTTATAGTTAAAAATTCTAAAAAAATATTTAGTAAATTAGATCAGTACTTAACAAACAATTCAACTAATATGTTAGGAGAAAAAGTAAATAATACGATTAAGAAAAATGTTTTATACTCCATGGGAGCAGGTGCGATCCCTATTCCATTATTAGATCTTGCAGCCGTCACTGCCGTGCAAATGGATATGATTAAACAGCTTTGTGATCTTTACTACAAAGATTATAATGAAGTAACGGGAAAAGCTTTGATTGCCGCTTTGACTGGATCAATGACTGCTCGATATGGGGCATCTATAGTAAAGACGATTCCAGGCATTGGGTCTTTATTAGGAGGAGTGTCCATGGTTGTTTTATCTGGAGCATCTACTTATGCAGTGGGTCAAGTTTGTGCTAATTTTTTAGCTGGAAATGTTAATCTGGAAAACATTGATGTGGATAAGGCGAAGAAAATGTTTGAAGAAAAAATTGAGGAAGGAAAGCAAAAAGCAAAGGAATGGAATGAGGAAAGAAAGGAAGAGAATTCAGCAACAGTTGTAGATGTAGAAGTAGAGGAGGAAGTGGTTATGGAGCCGCCTACGCGGAAAGAAGACGAAGATGTATATGCATTGTTATTGAAATTGGGTGAACTTCGGGATAAAAACATTATTTCGGAAGAAGAATTTGAAGAGAAGAAAAAAGAATTGTTGTCGAAATTTTAGAATTGCCTTTTGCAGAAAAAGGATAAATTAATTTTCATCAAAAAATCTTTAACATTATTGTTAAAGGTTTTTTGATTTTTAAGATGTTCTAAATAGGTTCTGCTTGATGGAGTACATAAATAAAACTATTAGTATTATCGGGATGTAATTTTAAAACGCCCTTGAATGTTTTTCGCTCATCCATTCGATATCGGGCTATCGCAGATGGTTTTAGTTTAATGTCAATGATCGTTTCGGGGCCACCGCCTCCACAGAAAAAACAATTGGCATTTGGATTTCGAGATAAAACAAAAGATAAACCCATCGCATCGAGTGGAATAATATAACCGGCTATCTTTACTTCTTTCCCTTCAAACATTTTTATAATAGAACCAAAGGTCGCTTCATCATATGCTAGCCCCATACTCTCTTCATATTTTTTTTCAAAACTGACATCTGCCAAAGTGTTCCAATCTATATGAATTTGGCTAAAGCCAGAAATGGAACTAGTCAATAAGCCAGCAAAAAGTAAAAAATATTTTAAACGTAAAAGCATAACTACAAGGTAAGGATAATATTAAAGCTTGTCTACCAGCTAAAATTTAAATCTTTGTTAAAAACGTTTGAAGTACCCTTTTTTTAGCAAGCGATCACGACCAATAGTGATTCTTTTATTCTTCAGGTTTCTTCCATTTATATAAGCAATGGTAGCCCCCATCATGGTTAGAATTGGACCAATATTACTTGATCCACTGATGCGATTAAAATAGAAATAAAGGAAGCCCATAGCAAAGGAAACATAACTAGCATAAATTAAAAGCATAGCATTCCTTGCCTTTTCTTTTTCTAAATCAAAGACAATTTTGGCTTCCTCTACTTCCCATGCTAAATCATCTTTTTTCTTTTGATCCAAAGCAAGTAACTCAACTTCTGCTAATAAAAATTCTAAGCTGTTTCCAGCTTCCATCAATTCAACTAATTTTTGTGGAATTTCCATGGAGAGAAGGTTTCATTAAAGATAAAACGCAAATGACTACATTCTAGTCATTTGCGTTAGTTTTGTGGAGAATACCGGAGTCGAACCGGTGACCTCTTGCATGCCATGCAAGCGCTCTAGCCAGCTGAGCTAATCCCCCAGAGCAGTACAAATTTACAATAATAAAAGAATAGTCAAAAGGTTTCTTGAAAAAAAGAGAGGTAATCTGAATACAGTCAAAAAAAATCCCGAGCCAAATAAATGACTCGGGATGATTTTTCGTTTTATAATACCTTCAGAATTTATCTGTTGGTAATACGGATGACTACATTGTTAGTGTCTCCTGTTCCGTTTCCTTCGAAGTTCATACGGCTTTCAGGAATTCCACGACTTTTCAGATAATCTCGAACATTTCTTGCTCGAATATCATCTAGTGAAATTTCTTTGCTTCCACGATAAGCCCCTCTTTCAGATCCTTTGAGGTAACCATAAATATCGATGTTAGCATTACCGTATTCTTTTAGACAGGTAGTCAAATCATCTAATTGCTTTTTAGCTTTAGAAGACAGACGAGCTGAATTATTACCAAAGGAAGCTCCACCAATACTAAATTCTTTAGGAAGATTAGTATTTGGGTCACTAAGGTGATCAGAAACAGCACAACAAATAGAACCAGCATCCATGTTCAACTCACTACAATTTTTACCTAGAGGAACGATTTCTGGTTCCGGTTCAGGCTCAGGAGTAGGAGCTGGCGTGTCAATTACTGGTGGTGGTGTAACGGTTTTGTTGCAACCTCCACAACCTTTTAAGAAGAAGAACAATAAAGCTAAAAGAAGTAGTAATGGCAACAACCATTTCAACCATCCCCATCCGCCACCGGCAGATGATTCGGCAACTACTTTTGTTGTAGCAGTTGCTTTTGCAGCAGCAGCTAATTTAGCGCTTTCGGCTTTTTTAAGAGCCAAGACTCTTGCTTCTTCTGCTTTTGCTTCGCTTGCAGCCTTTTCTTTTGCAGCTAAGGCTGCGGCTGCGGCAACGGCTGCAGAAGCAGCAGCGGCTTTTTTCGCAGCGGCAGCATCCGCTTCTATTTTTAATTGGGCAGCTTTAGCATCGGCTTCTGCTTTTGCAGCAGCAGCTAATCTAAGTTTCTCCGCTTCAGCAGCTTTCGCTTTTTCTTCCGCCTCTAATCTCAATCTTTCTGCTTCCGCATCTGCTTTTGCTTTCGCTTCTGCTTCTAATCTTAATCTTTCTGTTTCCGCTTTTGCTTTCGCTTCCGTTTCTAATCTCAATCTTTCCGCTTCCGCTTTTGCTTTCTCTTCCGCTTCCGCTTTATTTCTTGCAGCAAGTGCTGCGGCAGCGGCAGCAGCAGCAGCGGCGGCAGCAGCTTTTTTACGATCGGCTTCGGCTTTCGCTTCCGCTTCTAATCTCAATCTTTCTGCTTCCGCATCGGCTTTTGCTTTCGCTTCTGCTTCTAGTCTAAGTCTTTCTGCTTCCGCTTCTGCTCTAGCTTTAGCAGCAGCTTCTGCTTTTAAGCGAGCTTCTTCTTCTGCTTTTGCTCTAGCCTCCGCTTCTGCTTTTAGTCGAGCTTCTGCTTCCTCTTTTGCTTTGGCAGCAGCAGCAGCATTTGCTTCCGCTTCTGCTTTTAGACGCAAGGCTTCCGCTTCCGCATTTGCAGCAGCATTTTCTTTCTGACTTTGCATCATGAAGGCAGACATCAAAGTGCCACCAACAATTGCTGATCCTGCACCGATTGGAGAATGTTCTCCTCTGATCCAAGCGAAAGCAGCAGCCATTGCAGCTTCATCTTGGTAATAACAAGATCGACCAATTTCTTGATTGTTACCGGCTCTTAGTGAGTAATAATGGTACTTTCCATTAAGCTCTGTGCCTGTTTTCCAACGATCTTCATTAGGTGCATTTTTAATCACAGATTCGATACCATTGTCTCTACCAGCAGCGCTTGAATAGCCTTCACTACGCAACATGGTTTTACCATCTGGATTGTTATAAGCGAAGTAATATTCTCCACTTTCTTCATTAATGAATTTGTGGAAGCCAGCTTCTCCAGCATATGCTTTACAAGGTAGGTAATCATCCTTTACAGATTGTGGAGCAGGAGTAGCTTTAACGATTGGAGCAGGAGCGAATGCAGCCTTTGCAATAACCCAACCAGCGTTCATTTCATCAACTGATTTATAATAGCAAGATCGAGCAATTTCTTGATTATTACCAGCTCTTAATGCATAGTAATGATATTTGCCATTCATTGCTTCTCCAGTCACCCAACGTTCATCCATTGGCGCATTTTTTTCAACAGATGCAATGCCATTATCTCTAGCTGCTTCTGATTTATAACCTTCACTTCTTAAGATCGTTGTTTTTCCATCAGCACTGTTATAAGCGAAATAGTGTTCTCCTCTTTCTTCATTGAAAAATTTGTAGAAACCACCTTCTCCAGCATAGGCTTCACATGGCATGTAATCATCTACTACTGCTTTTGCTTTGGGAGCCGCAGCTGCAACGGTTAATGGTGTAGCCTCACTCTTGATTACCGAACCGCCTACTTTACCACAAGCTAAAAGCTTAATGGCCGCTTCCATATCACTTTTCTCAGCATAAAATAAACTTCCTCTTGCTACATTTTTCTCGTCTTCATTTCTGACATAAAAATAGTGTTTACCATTTTTAGTTTCCTTTCGGAAATAATTCTTTTCGTAAGGAGCTAATTTCAATACTTGCTCGATCGTGTCATTCAATTCTTCAACACTCTTATGTCCTCGTACATCACCATTGATCAAAATTACTTTATCATCTTCTGTTTTGAAAACGAAATAGTATTTTTGATTTCCTCCACTTTGGAAAGTATCATATTTGATGTTGCTACACATGTAACCACCACCTTGGCTTAGATATACTCTTTCTCCTTCAGTCTTTTCACGAGTCGCTTTCTTTCTTCTTCTGGTTCCACCTGTAGATTGTAGCCAGGCGATCGCCTTTTCCATATCTTTTTCAGAATCAAACCATATACTAGTGGCAATTTCTTGCTTATTACCAGCTTTTAAGTTGAAATAATATTTTCCATTAGAATGAACTTTTCGCTCATATCTTTTTTCGTTCTTTACATTTTTCTTAACGGATTTAATTCCATTATCTCGACCAGCTTCTGATTTATAATCTTCGCTTAACAATAGAGGAGCTCCATCATAATTAATGGTAAAGTAACTGGCTTCACCTTCAGAGAAAGCATCATATCCAAATTTTTCTCCTTCAATTCGTGTTTCGTAAAATCCAAGAGGCTTGTAATCTTTATAAGAAGCAGGGGCACCATCACCATCATTACTACGAGAAGCATTGAACGCAGCAATCGCATCATCGCCACCTTGAATAGCTGCAATATAAGCATCCATATCACCTTCTGAATCAAACCATCTACTCGTTGCGATTTCTTGGTTGTTTCCAGCTCTTAAGCCAAAGTAATGTTTTCCATTAGAGTGAACCGCTTTTTTATATCTTTCCGGAATAGGAAGATTTTTGGTAACAGAATTGATACCATTATCTCGACCTTTATCAGAACTATAACCTTCACTGATTAGGATAACAGAACCACCAACGCTGTAAGCAAAGTAGTACTCACCATCGTCACCATCTCTAAAAGAATCGAAACCATTTTCAGTGCTTGCTTGTGCTTCGTAAAAAGCTAGTGGACGATACTCGTCTTTGGAAGAGGAACTAGCTGCTTTTGTTTCTGTGCTAGCAGCAGCTGGAGGAGGAGTTGCTTTGGCTTTTCCTGCATCTGAATTGTTAGTAGCGGTAGGGCCTTCAGCAATCATCAGCGCGATGCCTTTATCAGCATCTGCTTCAGAATCATAAGGAATACTTCTTCCAATTTCCTGATTATTTCCAGCTTTCAGGATGAAGAAATGTTTGCCGTTTTCGGTTAGTTTTGCATACTTGGTACTATCACCAGCATTACTTATCACAGATTTAATCCCATTAAAACAGGCATTTTTATCCGCATAGGCTTGACTTCGCAAAACGGTATCTCCACCTTCCGTTAGGAATTGGAAATAAAATTGATCGTCTTTTTTCGTTCTAAAAGCTCGATATCTCATAGCGAGTTAGGTATTGGTTAAAAAATAAAAGTTAGTTATCATACATTTAGTGGAGTCAACTTTTTGAAAAAGCTTCGCACTAAATGTATCATATCGATTAGGATACAAATATTTTAAATCAAAGTACTTTGGATATCCTAGTATTAAATCTTACTAATCATTTGATATAATAGGAATTACAAATATTTAGATTGTCATTTATCTATAAAGTCACTTTAAAGGACTTTTGCTATAGGCTAAATTTTTATTTTTCTTGTCAGTAGTAGTATCATCGCTCATCATAAGAGCTTTTTGGGAAAGAATTTGTTGTAGTCAAGTTGATATAAAAAGGGGTTATAATAATATTGTGATGCCCTAATGTAGGCTTTTCAAGGGGATTTTTCGACAATTCCGCCTAGAAAAGCATAAAATGTGTTGATTTTTGTTGATAAATAGTGATTTTCTTTGGAAAATAGGTGAATCGGAAAGATAAAATGTTTCGAATTAGGTTGTTTTTTTTTGATAATAATGCTTGTGTAGGCGGATTTTTCCACTTTTAAGGAATGCTACGGACTCTTTTGACCTCAGAAAAAGCTAAAATAGAAGCTAGGAGATATAAATTTCATGTCTTTCAATATTTTCATATTAGTGAACTCTTTTGGGAAGGAATATCGAATAAAGAATTAGGACAGGCAAAAGAATATTCAATATCCATTGAAGCGATATCTAATCCCAATTAAAAAGCATCAATTAATTATTGGGGGTCTACATCTACATTCACTCGGATGGTAGAAAATCCTTTTTGTGCTTTCATAAATTGAGTGGCTTTAAGGATAATCTCCTTGGCAGTTTTGATTTTCTTGGGATTTTTCTCGAGTTTGATCATCATGACCAATAGATACTGGCCACGAACCCTTGGTATGCCTGGCACCGCTGGGCCAATGACTCGCTTACCCATTCTATCCTTGAGGATTTGACTAAATAGTTTGGCTCCGTGATTGAGCAACTCTGGTTTTTTATGCTTTAATACAATTTTGATTAATCGATTAAAAGGTGGATAGTTAAAATCTAAACGCTCTTCTAATTCTCGATGAAAGAAACCAGAAAAATTATTGTTTAATACTTCTTTTAAAACCGGGTGCGTAGTGTTGAATGACTGAATAATGACCTTCCCTCTTTTAAACTTTCTGCCTGCTCGACCGCTAACTTGCGTGATGAGCTGAAATGCACGTTCGGTTGACCGAAAATCTGGAAACTGTAATAAATGATCTGCACTCAATACACCAACAATACCCACATTGTCAAAATCAAGCCCCTTGGTGACCATTTGTGTTCCTACCAAAATATCTATTCTTTTTTCCTCAAAGGCATTAATAATGGTAGCGTGCGCATTTTTACCTTTAACGGTATCAAAATCCATACGTCCAATATTCGCATCAGGGAGGTAAATTTTTAACTCATCCTCAATTTTCTCCGTTCCAAACCCTTTTAGATTCAAATCTCTCTCTCCACAAGATGGGCAAGCGGTAGGTAATTGACTTTGATAGCCACAATAATGACAACGAAGATTATGTGAAAATTTATGAAAGGTTAAACTGACATCACAATTTTTACATTGTTTACTCCAACCACAATTTTTGCAATTGAGAGTAGGAGCGTATCCTCTTCGATTTTGAAAAAGAATGGCTTGTTCTCCTCGTTCTAGTGCAGCGCTGAGTTCATCTAATAATACGGTGGTAAAATGCGATTGTAGTTTTCGTTTTTTCCATTCATCTTTAGCATCTACAATGATGATTTCAGGCATTTGTATACCTCCAAATCTTTCCTTCATTTCGACTAAGGCATATTTTTTTTGTTGTGCATTGTAATAAGTCTCTATCGAAGGAGTGGCCGTGCCGAGTACTACTTTTGCTTGATGCAAATGAGCCAAATAGATGGCACTATCTCGCGCATTATAACGAGGTGCAGGATCAAATTGCTTAAAAGAAGTGTCATGCTCTTCGTCAACAATAATTAGTTTTAAATTTTTAAAAGGTAGAAAAAGACTGGATCGAACCCCCATGACAATGGATTGGCCACTAAACACCTTTTTCCATATTTCTACTCGTTCATGGTTGTTGAGCCTAGAATGAAAAACAGCAATATCATTCCCAAATATTTTTTGGAGTCGAGCAACGATTTGTCCTGTTAACGCGATTTCTGGAAGGAGATATAATACTTGCTCCCCTTTTTGGATGGCCTCCTGTATTAATTCTATGTACACCCGCGTTTTTCCGCTACCCGTTACACCGTGAAGCAAAGCCACATTTTTGTCTTGGAAATGAGTACGCAGTTCTGTGAGCGCAGTTTCTTGTTGAGCGGAAAGGTCAAAAGTATCTTTTAGGTCATCTTCATAAACACCTATCCGACTGATTTCTTTATCATAAAATTCAAAGATTTCTTTTTTGACCATTGCCTTCAAAACGCTACTATCTACGTTGGCTTTTTTCCCGAGCTCTGCTCGTCGAATTACTTTTTGAGTTCTGGAAAGTTGAACATAAGCCATTAAAGCTTCCACTTGTCGAGTAGAACGGCTGAGTTTGTCGAATGCTTCTTGTAATAATTCTGGATTTGAAATGTAAGGTTCTTGAAGTCTGACACAAACCACTATTTTGGGAGTATATTTTTCTTTGAGTTCTTCCTTGAGGTAAATGATTTTTTTGTTGATCATTCTTTGCATCAAAGGATAGACTGTTTTTTGATTGAGAATTTTTTGAATGTCCGAAGTACTCAATTCATTTTGAATGGACAAAGCTTCACAAATCATAAATTCTTTATCATCCAAGCCTTGTAAGTTTGGATCGTACATTGGGCTTAAGATCACTTTAGTCTCGCTAGAAAGTTTTAGCCCTGATGGTAGCGCAGCATTCATGACCTCACCGATGCTACAGCTATAATAATGAGCGATCCATTGCCAAAGTTTAAATTGTTCTGGATAAACAATAGGGTGCTGATCGATGATCGATAAAATTGGTTTTGGAGTATGATCTTCTGGTACTTGATGATGAATGTCGATGATCAGACCTGCATATAATTTACTTCGACCCAATTGTACTTCGACCCGAATTCCAAATTGAATACTTTCGACCAACTCTTCGGGAACAATATAGGTATACAACTTGGGTACTGCGATGGGCAGTACAATTGAGACGTAATGACTATTGGCTGGTTTGATTTTATGATATTGTTCCAAACTCAAATCTTGTATGTTTAATGGCTCACCTCCCGATAGTTATCGAGATTAATGGCTTGAATTATCGTTGTTTAACCATCGATATAGTGTACTTTAAACCAAATAAATTTAGTTGGCCAAGCGGGTCAAAAAAATATATTTTGCGCTAAGCGAAAGGTGTTGGCATGCGCTTCAATAATGTCTGCGATTCGAACAGAGTAACCTCCTCCCATACTTATCGCAACAGGGATTTCATTTAAATGACAATGATGCAAAACCACCCGATCTCTTTCTTTACAACCTTGAAGACTCATCCCTAATCTTCCTAATTTATCGGTTTCCAAAACATCTACTCCGGAAAGGTAAAAAATAAAATCGGGTTCAACCGTATCGATCAACGAAGGTAAGGTTTCGTTTAGAATTTTTAAGTAAGGTTCGTCAGGTGTTTTATCTGGTAGGCCGATGTCGAGGTCTGAAGTTTCTTTTCGGACTGGATAGTTTTTTGCTCCATGCATGCTAAAAGTAAAAACGCGATCTTCATTGCTGAAAATTTGTGCAGTTCCATTTCCTTGATGGACATCTAAATCCACTACTAAAATTTTTTCAGCCAATTTTTCTCGTAATAAATAATTGGAAGCAATAGCAATATCATTTAACAAACAAAAGCCTTCTCCTTTATCCGTAAAAGCATGATGAGTTCCTCCAGCGATGTTCAAGGAGACTCCGTGTTGTTGTGCATACAAAGCACATTGAATCGTTCCATTGGATATATGCGTGCCGCGAGTGACTAGTTTTTCCGATAGGGGAAATCCAATATTGCGAATTTCTTTTTTAGTCAGAGCTAAATTTTTCAACTTATTCCAGTAGGCTAGATCATGAGTCAAAAGAATCGTTTCCTCATCCAATGCCGGAGGATGAAAAAAACTATCTTCTGTAATGGTCCCTTCATAGACCAATTGTTCTGGTAACAATTCGTACTTATTCATTGGAAAGCGATGACCTTCCGGAAGTTCGTGCTTGTAGATCGGTGAATAAGCAATTTTCAACATGTTGCAAATATAACATGCCTTTTAAGATTGGGTTTTAGATATAGCAGATTTTTTTAAATCTTATTCCTTAATAAAAGGTATAATTTTTTTAAATTTTATTTAATCTAAAAGAATTCTTCGATGCTCTGCGTCGAGTGTATTCGAAAGGTGGTTCACCGAACCGACTGATAACTGATAGACCGATTAACGAAGTACAGCCTTGAGCGGATACCCCGATGGCTCTGCCTCGGGGAGCTTCATTGACAGATTGTTCAAGAAAAACAAACCAAATAGTATGCTTTTGGGAAATTGGTAATATTTTTGTTATATGTAATAACGATTATCATCAATCAAAAGACTTTATTGATGTATTTTATTTATAATAAAACTATTTTATGAAATTCTATTTTACTCTTTTTTGCAGTTTAGCTTTTTTAACTTTTTCAAATGCCCAGAATTCTATATTAGAATTTGATGGAGTCGATGATTATATCGATTTAGGAGAAGAAGTAGGTAATGGCCTTCGGACCATTGAAATGTGGTTCAATCTAGAAGAAGGTATTGATAACCAACTAGATGATTTTTCAACATTAGCTGCTAGAGAGATTAGTGGTATCGATCATACCAATGAGTTTACCTTGTCTTTCCAACCTTCATTTGTTGCAAATGCTGGAACTTTAAGATTCGATGTACATGGTACAGAACCTTTCAGGAGTGTTTATTCAAATAATATTAGCTGGAATGCAAATCAATGGTATCATGTAGCTGCTGTTATTCATCCAGTTGATGGTATGATGTTGTTTATAAATGGAATTAAGCAGACGAGTACTCATCCTCATACAGGAGACACTGGAAATTCCTCAAAAATATCGACCATTGGATGCTGGGGTGATTTAAATGTTCGATTTTTTAAGGGTAAAATAGATAACGTTCGTTTTTCATCAGAAGCGCTTTATACCACTGATTTTAACCCTTTGTGCGAAGATTTAGAACCTCAAACCAACGATCTTGGATTATGGAATTTTAATGAAAACCAAGGTGTTATCGCTGTTGATTCCAGTCCTAATTCGAATGATGGAGATTTAGAAGGAGCCAATTGGGATATTGCTTCCATTTGTAATAACGTAGTTTCTTTTGATGGAGTAGACGATTACATCGATTTAGGAGGAGAGGTAGGTAATGGTCTTCGGACCATTGAAATGTGGTTCAATCTAGAAGAAGATATTGATACTCAATTAGATGATTTTTCAACACTAGCTGCTAGAGAGATTAGTGGTATCGATCATACCAATGAGTTTACCTTGTCTTTTCAACCTTCATTTGTTGCAAATGCTGGAACTTTAAGGTTTGATATACATGGTACACAACCTTTCAGGAGTGTTTATTCAAATAATACTAGCTGGAATGCAAATCAATGGTATCACGTAGCTGCTGTTATTCATCCAGTTGATGGTATGATGCTTTTTATAGATGGAATTAAGCAGACCAGTACACATCCTCATACGGGAGCTGCTGGAAATTCTTCAAAAATATCGACTCTCGGATGCTGGGGTGATCTAAATATTCGATTTTTTAAAGGTAAAATAGATAATGTTCGTTTTTCATCAGAGCCCTTGTATACTACTGATTTTGTTCCTTCTTGCGAAGATTTACCATCTCAAACTAATGATCTTGGATTATGGCATTTTAATGAATATATGGAAACCATAGCTGTTGATTCGAGTGCTAATTCTCATGATGGACAATTAGTAGGTGCAACTAAGTATGATAGCGAAATA
Organism: uncultured Saprospiraceae bacterium; assembly: GCA_964441245.1. GTDB lineage: Bacteria > Bacteroidota > Bacteroidia > Chitinophagales > Saprospiraceae > JALZUU01. The sequence continues at coordinate 29,411 of CAYTVR010000059.1, forward strand.
TGTTCAGAGCTCATTTCTGTAAATACTAAGGATCTAGTGAATACAATCCCATTAAAGGTATATCCGAATCCATCGAGTGATATTTTTTACTTTAAACATGAGCAATCCAGTAATTTGGATTTACAAATCATTGTATATAATTCAGTTGGCCAAGTCATCTTAAATCAAAAAGTAAGGGATACTTCTTTTGAAATTAACTTACAAGATAAAGTAAATGGAATCTATTTTTATCAGTTAAATGATGGAAAGGTAATTCTAAATTCGGGCAAGTTGAAAAAAGTAAAATAATGGATCAAAATTAGAATATGTTATATCCTAATGGGTGGGGCTAGTGACTTACTCATCATTCAATTACAGTGATTCTAATTTGTGTCAACTAATATAAAAAAAGCGAATAAAAAGATTTCTCATGATCTCTTTTTATTCGCTTTTTTTATACCATACTTTTACAGCATTTTATAATAGAGTTATGGAAATCTGTATCATTACTTTTTTAGTAATATCAATAAAATCGTCACTATCTTATCAGAGTTAGGTCCCCTTTGTAAGATTTGGTTGCTCCATCAATAAAATCTATTTCGATATAATAGACAAAGACTCCTGGGTTCATAAATTTTCCATTGAATTTACCATCCCATCCTTCTTCAGGGGCATTTATATCACGACCACTACCGTTAAAGACAAGTTCTCCCCAACGATCAAAAATACGGAAGGTCTTAACCTCTTTTTGTACCTCTTGTCCACCATTGATAAAGAACCAATCATTCTGACCATCTGAGTTAGGACTAAAAGCACTTGGGATATAAACATTTCTTGGTTTGTCGATGTAAACGGTGATGTCATCTGTAGTAGAGCAACCATTTTCATCAATAGCTAAGACCTCATAGATTGTAGTCGAAAATGGTTGAACATATTGTTCTACACAGTTGATACAAATATTTTCTTCTACTGAATTCCAAATAACGGTATCTGGATTAAAGTTAAGCGCGGCAAAAAGCGCTGTACTATCTCCAAGAATCAATCGTTCATCTGGTCCTAAATCCACCACATTTTGTATCGGCGTCGGTACCATGATTTCTAATTCTGATGAACAATCATTGACATCTTGAATGGTAATGCTATAGTTTCCGGCATCTAAGAAGGTAATCGGAGCAGGGTAGGAACCGACCGTCTGGAAAAAATTACCATTGGTAGAAAATTCATATGGTGCGGTACCACCCAAAATGGTATCAATGAGAATAAAGCCATCTTCATCATCAAAACAGGTTGGTGCTTCTGCGATGGCATTCCAGGTAATGGCAGGAGGTGCACTAATTAGAATTTGATCCACAGTTGTACAACCTGATTGATCGGTCACCGTGACCGTATAAGTTCCCGGAGCTAAGTTATCAATTGTATTTCCTGTGGCTCCATTGCTCCAAATAAATTGGGCGCCACTTGACGTGGAAATCGCACTTGCTTCGCCGTCTTCACTATCCGCACAACTCACTGCAAAACCATTAAAATCACTAGTGACAGTTAGATCACTTTCTACGGTATTCACTGTAACCACAACTGCCGCAAATGGAAGAATGGGATCACATGAATTACTTGGAGCTGTCAAAGATTCAATAGTATAAGTGGTGGTGGTTGATGGGGCGACTAAAATAGTTTCTCCATCCAAGACATTATTTAAAGGAATGGTCATACCATTTCCATCAGAAATAATTAGGTCATAAGAACTCGCTCCCTCTAATGTAAGATTAAGGTTAGCTTCTTCTCCTTGGCAAATAGATTGTTCACCAAAAATAGACCCTACAATTCCATCATCAAAAGTAAGATTGATAGCAACGATAGAATCACAACCTGCAAAACTTTGTAAAGTCTCTGTTCCTGTTGGATTCATCTCATCATAAATGGTTCCATTGACATTCACGGCATATCCATCACCGGTACAACCTTGATACATTTCTGTTTCACTAACAAAACTATTGAATTCCAAATTAATATTGACTAAAGAATCACAACCTAGGGCATTGGGGATGATTTCATCTCCTGTAGGATTACTTTCATTGTAAGTTGTTCCATTGACCACAACACTGTATCCGTCATTAAAACAACCACTATATATTTCTTCTCCTGAAGAGAGTTGATTGAAAATTAAATTGATGTTGATCGTACTATCACAATTGACACTATTGGGTAATGTTTCTACCCCAGTCGCATTCGCCTCATTGTAAAGGGTTCCATTGACCATCACGCTATATCCGTCGCCTTGGCAACCGGTATAATTTTCAAGACTGTTACTTGGTGTACCGAAATTTAATGTTATGGTCACAATAGAGTCACCTCCCATTGAATTCATTAATGTTTCTAATCCAGTCGGATTATTTTCGTTGTACATTACTCCGTTGACATTGACAGAGTAACCATCACCTTCACAACCGTCGTATAATTCTTGCCCAGAAGAAGTGGAATTGTAAATTAAATTAATGGTGACGATAGAATCACAACCAAAAACGTTTGGTAGTACTTCAGTCCCTGTAGGATTGGCTTCGTTATAAATAACTCCGTTGACCAATACGGCATATCCGTCTCCACTAGTTCCAATATAATTTTCTTCTCCTGTATCATTGGCATTGTAAACAAGATTGACAGTAACAATAGAATCACAAGAAGCGGGGCTAGTAATGGTTTCTGTACCAATCGGATTTATTTCATTGTACATTGTGCCATTGACCATCACGCTATATCCGTCACCTTGGCAACCGGTATATTCTTCATCTCCTGTTACAAAAGGATTGTAAATTAAGTTGATGGTCACAATAGAATCACAACCTGTAGAACTAGGAAGG
>CAYTVR010000060.1:0-31823 GCA_964441245.1 uncultured Saprospiraceae bacterium
GTAAACAATTATTTTAAAAAATCTTCATTAACACACAATAGAACTATCTTATTTTTTGAAAAAATATGGAACTGGATTTCGATACAAGGTGTATCGGATAAATATCCTGAAGAAAACTCAATGACTTGTTTGTTGAATAGACTGTCATTTTTTACAGCTGTTTGTAGCATAGTTCTTTTTTTTGTGAGTTACCTACTAAATGTAAATGTAATTTATACTTATGCTAATCTTTTTGTTACTGTATTATACTGGAGTGTATTCCTTCTTAATGTCTTTAATAAAATATTTTGGAGTAGATTGTATATTGCCTTTATTATTCCATTTTGGTTCAATGGAACGACTATTGCCATAGGAGGAAACTTATCTCAAAGCTTAGCGGCAGGAACCGTGATAATGATTGTTTACCTGTCTTTTCGAAATCAACCTAAATTACGTTTAGCGGCCATTATTTATAATATTTTATTTTATCTTTCTGCTGTCGTTTATTCTGTTTTTTGTACACCATATTTTGGTTATTATGATTTTCCTATGGATGAGGGATTTGTATTTTTAGTTGCCTTAATATGGGGCTTTGCAGTATTCAAAATGTATGAAAACGAAAAGGAAGCACTGATTCAAAATTTACAAAATAAAAATAGGGAGTTGCAAGCAACTAAAGATGAACTTGAACGGTTTACCTATATTGCTTCACATGATTTAAAATCACCATTGCGTACGATCATTTCCTTTTCTGATCTAATGGAATTACATTTAAAGAAAGAAAGGTATGATGCATTAAAGCATGATTTGAAATTTGTGAAATCGGGTGCCAAACAAATGAATTATCTGATCAATGATATTTTAGAGTTTTCACAAATAACAGGGAAGAAAAAAAATGATAAAAAAGATTTAAATTTAAATAAGGTTTTTAAAAAAGTTGAACATAATTTGCATCAAGAAATTCATGAAAAAGGAGCTAAAGTAAGCTCCCAAAATCTTCCAAATTATTATGCCAATGAGACAGAGTTTATTTTGCTATTTCAAAATATTATTCAAAACGGGATAAAATATAATACTAGCAAATCACCTACGATTCAAATTTGCGCGGACCAAAATGATTCCTCATTGAGCATAAATATTAGAGATAATGGAATAGGTATTGAAGCAGAATATCAAGAGCAAATATTTCAATTTTTTAAAAGATTACATACATCGGATAAATATCAAGGAACTGGCCTAGGTTTGGGCTTATGTCAAAAAATAGTCCGGAACTATGGAGGTGAGATATCTGTCGCATCTGCTTTAGGCGAAGGCTCAACATTTATTATTGAGCTTCCAATGATGAAAGAACAAATGGAATAAAACACTCGTTCAAGAATAAGATCTATTCAAAATATTTTCTTTTTAGTATAAGCATAAGGGCTTAAAAATCCATTTCTACCAATACTGGGCAATGATCAGAATGTACCGCATCTTTTAACTGACCTGCTCGAATAATCTTCTTTTTCATATTGTCTGAAACAGATTGATAGTCGATCCGCCAGCCTTTATTATTCGCTCGAGAATTTGCTCTATAGCTCCACCAACTATATTCCACTTTTTCAGGATTGGTATGTCGGAAGGCATCTGTAAACCCATTGTCTAACCACTTAGTCATCCAAGCACGTTCTTCTGGTAAGAATCCAGATGATTTTTTATTTGTTTTAGGATTGTGAATATCTATTTCAGTGTGAGCAATATTATAATCACCAACGATAATTAATTTGGGACGTTCTTTTCTAAGCTCTTCTATCCAATCATAGAAATCATCTAAAAAATCATATTTATACTGTTGACGAATATCACCACTAGTGCCAGACGGGAAATAACAATTGAGCAAAGTCCATTTACCAAAATCGGTTCTCAATATTCGTCCTTCTCGATCATATTTTTCAATACCACAACCTTCTACAACTTTTGTCGGTTTCTTTTTACTCAAAGTAGCTACACCACTATATCCTTTTTTTTCTGCAGAATGCCAATGATGATGATACCCTAAGTCTTCAATTAATTCAAGTGGTGCTTGTTCTTTTTGCGCTTTTGTTTCTTGTACACAAACGATATCATAGCCTCCTTCTTTTATCCAATCTAAAAAACCTTTTCGAGTGGCCGCACGGATGCCATTGACATTATAAGAAACGATTGTTGTAGACATAGTATGTTATTTTTTAAAAGTCATCAATTTGAAAGCTTTAAGGAATTCTCTTCTCTTCCAATTGGCATGCAATAATAGGTATTGATTTTTAATCAACAAAGAATCAATGAGGATAAAACACAGATCATTAGTGAATGTTTCGAATGAAAAATATTTTTTGTAATTTGTTGAACCCAAGCTTCATAATGATTGCCTTACAAATTTTTCAATCTAAAATAAACTATGCTCAACCTCTCCATACTTTTAGAAGATAGCGCTCGTAGATATCCATTTAAAGCGGCTTTTACCTTTATGGACACCACCTTAAATTTTGCTCAAATCAATGGAGCTGCTAATCAGGTTGCCAATGGATTGTCAAAAAGTGGAATTGGCCACGGAGATAAAGTGGCCTTGTCTTGTTTTAATTTACCTTATTTCCCAATTATTTATTTTGGCATTTTAAAAGCAGGAGCAACGGTTGTTCCCTTAAGTGTTTTACTCAAAAAAGATGAGATTGCTTATCATCTTAAGGATAGTGAAGCCAAGGCTTATTTTTGCTTTGTCGGAACGGAGGATTTGCCAATGGGGCAAATGGGATATGCGGGATTTCAAGAAACGGAAGGATGTGAACATTTTTTTATAATCATGCCTAAGCTGGAAATGCCTTCTACTATTGAAAGTGCAAAATCATTAGGGGCACTGATGGCAGGACAGTCCCTAGTATTTGAAACGACTCCAACTTCAGCAGAGGATACAGCAGTCATTATTTATACTTCAGGAACTACAGGACGACCCAAAGGTGCGGAGTTGACTCATTCCAATTTGATGTTGAATGCTATTTTGTCTAGTGATTTGACAGATTTATCTAGTGAAGCGGTTCAACTCATTGTCTTACCTCTCTTCCATATTTTTGCGATGACTGTTTTGATGAATGCTGGAATGTATCGTGGAGCTTCGAGTATTTTGCTACCTCGTTTTGATGCGGCAACTGTTTTTGGTTTGATGGAAAAACATGAAGTGACAATTTTTGCGGGAGTTCCTACCATGTATTGGGGCTTATTGAATTATACAGAAGATAAGTTTGATTATGATAAAATTTCGGATAAGCTAAAGATCTGTGTTTCGGGTGGAGCTGCTTTACCTATACAAGTATTGAAAGACTTTGAAGAACGGTTTAAAGTCAATATCATAGAAGGTTATGGCATGTCAGAAGGATCTCCAGTTGTTACTTTTAATCATTTGAATACGGAAAGAAAACCAGGGTCAATCGGTAAACCTGTTTGGGGTGTAGAAGTGAAGCTAGTCGATGATAAAGGAGAGGAAGTACCTGTCGGTGAAAAAGGAGAACTACTATATCGAGGCCATAATGTGATGAAAGGTTATTACAAACGACCAGAAGCGAATGCTAAAGCCTTGAAAGGTGGTTGGATGCATTCAGGAGATGTAGCTCTTAAAGATGAAGCAGGATATTACTACATAGTAGATCGAACAAAAGACATGATTATACGTGGCGGTTTGAATGTCTATCCTCGTGAGGTAGAAGAGACGATGATTAACCATGAGGCGGTTTCATTGGTTGCTGTGATCGGAATTCCAGATGATCAAATGGGAGAGGAAATTAAAGCTTATGTGGTTTTACACGAAGGCGCAGATATCAATGAAAAAGACTTGAAAGAATGGACGAAGGAACACATTGCTGCCTATAAATATCCTCGAAGTATTGAGTTTCTTGATGCCCTACCTATGAGTGCTACGGGGAAGATTTTAAAAAAGGAATTGAGAGCACGAAGACAAGGATAGTAAAATAAAAGACTGTTATAGAACATTGTAAGCAATCGTGGTATTCGAGTAATCAAAGAACGAATTTTTAAAACCAAAATTAATAAAAGATGCTGCCTAGTGAATTACATGACGCTTTAGAAAATTGGCCTAAGATTATTAAAAAGTATAAACAACCAAGTACTAAAGCTGCGGTTACCCAACTCCTAAATACTTTTCTTCCTTTTGTGGGCTTATGGGGATTGATGTACTTTTCACTTTCTTGGTCTTATTTGATTACGCTTGCTTTAGCTTTAGTTAATGGTTTTTTACTAGCCCGAATTTTTATCATCCAACATGATTGTGGACATCAGTCTTTTTTAAAATCATCTAAGTGGAATAATCGTATTGGTTTTTTCTGTAGTTTTTTTAGTTCTATTCCATATAAGTATTGGGCTAGGATTCACAGTTTTCATCATGGACATACAGGGTAATTAGAATTCAGAGATATCGGAGATATTGATTTTCTAACAGTGGAAGAATATAAAAAGCGAAGCTCTTGGGGAAAATTTAAGTATCGTTTATTTCGCCATCCAGTCGTGATGTTTTGCTTATTACCGGCAGCGTATTTTGTGATCCCTAATCGAATTCCGACTATTTTTTTTAATGGTTGGCAAAAATTTCATACCTCTCAAATTATAAATAATGTTTGTTTGGCGGCGGTTTATATTACATTGGCGATATGCTTAGGGTGGCAACAATTTTTAATGGTACATATACCAATAATTTTCTTTTTTAGTGTCATCTCATTTTGGTTTTTTTATGTACAACATCAACATGAGAAGACTTACATGCAATGGCAAGAAAACTGGGATTACCTAATGGCTGCAGTTCAAGGAAGTACTTATTATAAACTTCCAAAAGTTTTTCAATGGTTGAGTGGAAATATTGGATTTCATCACATCCATCATTTGAGCCATCTAATTCCTAATTACAATTTGGAAAGATGCGCTAAAGAAAATCCCATTTTACAAAAGTATGCGAACATCATTACTTTTAGAGATAGCCTAAAAACTATTTCTAATAAACTGTGGGATGAGCAAAATCAGAAAATGATTTCATTTAGAGAATTCTATCGAAGAGGATCGGAGAAGTAAATATTATGGTAACCATTATGAAAAGCCGAAAAATGCCTGACATTTTTCGGCTTTTGTATTTGAATAAGTCATAAATTTTAAAAAAGAATTCAGAACAGTGTAAAAAAGCTATAAAAAATCATTTTAATGTATTCAAAAGAGGGTTATTCCTCTTCAAAGAGTCATTTTGTTTAAAAATATACTTAGCTTGCGGCGTTTTTTTGAACGATAAAATTAAGAATAAATGAAAAAATTAATTTATGTGATGGCTGCTTTACTTTGGTTGGGAGCCTGTAAAAAAGGGGATAGTCCTCAGTCTTCAGGAGGAAATGCCTCACTTTCTTCCCAAATGGATAGCATTTCATATGCAATGGGAGCCGACTTATCTAATCAGTTAGAAAGATTAGGAATTGCTGTTAATCCTCAAATGTTGCTTAAAGGGTTTAATGATTTAAAAGATATGAGTGACGATGATGTTTTTAGTTCTTCTTCAGTCATTCAAAAATTTTCTCAAGAATTACAAGTTCGACAAGGAAAACCTTTTACTGATGAGGATTCTCCTTCTGTCAGTATTGATTCACTTTCATACTCTTTAGGATTGGATTATGGTAAACGATTACAAGAAGGTGGATTAGATTTGAATGTTCAAGCAGTGTTTAATGGTTGTTCAGCTTTTTTAAGCAAAAGCTCTGTATTAGATAGTGCTCAGATTATGACTCAAATGAAAAATTTATCTAACGTCATGCGAGAAAAAGCAGCTGCTAAAGCTGCGATAGAGGGTGAAAAAAATATAGCAGAAGGTGCAGCTTTTTTAGCAGAAAATGGTGCGAAAGAAGGCGTTAAAACAACAGCGAGTGGCTTACAATATAAAGTGATTAAGGCAGGAAGTGGTGCTTCTCCAAAAGCAGAAAATACTGTTAAGGTTCATTATGAAGGTAAATTGTTAGATGGGACTGTTTTTGATAGTTCAATTAAACGAGGAGAGCCTATTGAATTTCCATTGGGTGGAGTCATCAAAGGTTGGACAGAAGGTGTTCAATTAATGAAAAATGGTTCTAAATTCCAATTTTATATTCCTTCTGACTTGGCATATGGCGAGAGAGGATCACCTCCAAATATTGGACCGAATGCTACTTTAATTTTTGATGTAGAGTTGTTGAGTTTTAAATAAAAATTTAGTCAACTTTCGTTGAAAAGAAGAAGCCCAAAATTGTCTTGCAATTTTGGGCTTCTCTTTTAGGATAATCTATTTTTTTTATTCTGGTTCGAAACCAAGAATGATATTGAAGTTTCCATATTTTGCAAAAGGCCCATCACCAACTGCATTTTCTTTATCAAATCCAAGTCCGTAATCCACACCTAATGTACCAAACATAGGTAAGAATACTCTAAGTCCCATTCCGACAGAACGTCTAAAATCAAATGGATTGAAATCACTGAATCTTCTCCATGAATTTCCACCTTCAGCAAAAGCTAAAACAAAAATAGTCGCACTCGGATTCAAGGATAATGGATATCGCAATTCTACAGTGAATTTATCAAAAATTGGTGCAGCTACTGTTTGGCTATTTTGTCCAAGTTGCTGTCTATTGGCCTCTAAATCACTGACCTCATATCCTCTTAAAGAGATTAAATCCACTCCAGTGTAGAAGCTTCCCGTTTGTTGAGCAAATCCATCTCCACCTAACTGGAATTGTTCAAATGGTGATAAACCGATGTCATCATTATAAGCACCGATCATACCGATTTTAGCAGCTACTTTTAAAACTAATTTCTCACCGATTAAAGGCGTATACCATTCTGCATTAAAACGCCACTTATGGTATTCCAAAAACTTGAAACGATCTTCAGGAGACAAGTTCGAATAGTCTTTATTATTAAGCAAAGAATAAGGTAAGGTAAACTGTGTAGATAAGGAGAACTTAGATCCATTTCTGGGATAGATAGGATCGTTGACCGTCGTTCGAGTAATGGTTTGATTGATACTAAAGTTGTAAAAAGCACCTCTTGTAATATTATTTCCATCTGCGTCGGTAAAACCTCTCCAATTATTTAACGAAAGTTTCTGTAAGTTTAAAGTAGTATTAGAAATAAAGTTGTCATCCGGGAATTTTAACCGAGTTCCTAAACCAATAGAAAGTCCTAAAATATTGAATCCTTGAAAGTTTAATTCATCTTTATCTAAGCCATTTGTTAAACGATTGAAGAAACCAGAAACAGTAAAAGAGGTAGGTTTTTTCCCACCTAACCATGGTTCCGTAAATGACATATTGTAAGATTGGTAACGAGTACCACTGGTTTGCGCCCGTAAAGAAAGTCTTTGCCCATCCCCTTGAGGAAGTGGATTCCAAGCTTCTTTATTAAAAATATTTCGAAGAGAAAAATTATTAAAAGAAACACCGAGTGTACCAATTACACCACGACCTTGACCAGCCCATCCAGCAGATAATTCTAATTGATCCGATGGTTTTTCTTCTACTTGGTAATTGATATCCACCGTACCTCGTTGTGCGTTGACAGGTGTTTGAATATCTAATGCTTCAGGATTGAAATATCCTAAATTGATGATTTCTCTTTGAGATCGAATGATATCAGATCGACTAAATTTGGCTCCAGGCCTTGTTCGTAATTCTCGTCTGATCACGTGTTCGTGTGTTCGATCATTTCCAGTAATGGATACCTTATCTATTGTCGCTTGAGGACCTTCATAAATACGGACTTCCAAATCAATGGAATCTTGAACGATTGAAGTTTCTACAGGATCAACCCGGAAGAACAAGTAACCATTATCAAGATATAAGGTACTGATATCTCTTCCATCCAAACTAAAGCTCAAACGCGTTTGTAATAATTCTTGATTATAAACATCTCCTTTTTCGATGCCTAAGACACCGGCCAGGGTTGGCGTGTCATAAATGGAGTTTCCTTTCCAAGCAATGTTTCTAAAGAAATATCGATTCCCTTCGTCTATCGTAATATCAATGAGAAGTTGTCCTTTTTTATTTCTAGAAATGCTGTCTTTAATAATCTTAGCATCTCTAAAACCAATGGTATTATAATAAGCGATGAGTTTTTTCTTATCGTCTTCATAATCAGGTTTGATCAATTTAGACCCTGAAAATATTCTACGCTTTCTACGTGTACCCTTCATCATTTTTCGAAGCTTCTTATCCTTAATGTTGTCATTGCCGCTGAAGGTGATGTCGTAGATTTTGACACGGTCTTTTTTATCAATATCAAAAACTAATCTAACTGCGTTAACATTTTTTTCATCAGGTGTCTCAATGATGTTCGCTTCGGTGTCTAGATATCCCTTTTCACGAAAATATGCTTTGATGCCTTCCATCGCATTGACTTTTGCATTTTCGGTTACAATATTCCCTTTAAGCAAATGTTTTGCAATGATTCCATTTAGATCATCATGTTTGGATTTTTTGACTCCTTTGAAAGAATGACGAATATATCTAGGTCGTTCTTCTACTATTATTTCAAGGAATAGGATGTCACCAACAGATTTCTCTTTATAGATTTGGACGTCGGTAAATAAGCGGAGCTTCCATAAAGCTTTGATCGCTTGTGGAATTTCATTTCCGGGAATACGTATTTGGTCACCTACTTTTAATCCGGTGATTGCAATCAAAGCGTTGGCATCGCTAAATTCGGCTCCGGTTACTTTTATCCCTCCTATTTCATATTTTTTTGGTTCGGAATAATCAATAACAGCTTCTGCGTCTGTTTGAGCATGACCAAAATTAATAAAGGAAAAAATTAAAAAGAAGGCAAATAAAAATGTAGTGAATTGTTTCATCCTATCTGTTATATTCAGTAATATGGATTACTCTTGAAAAAATAATAGATTCTTTTATTATAAAATCAAGAGATAATGAGTAAATCTAATGTTTGTTTAAATAACGTACAATCTAATTCGCTGTTGTAAATTAAGATAATTTAACCTCTAAAAAGGCTTGGGTAAAGACAATCTGCTTAGATATTGATAACTCCGCAGGAAATCTGATCAACTTTAGTTTAAGAACTGATTTGATCGCCTGTTTTTCCAAATCTTCTTTCCCTTTTTTGAAAATCTACAATGGCCTTGTAAAAGTCTTCTTTTCCGAATTCAGGCCAGAAAACTGGTGTAAAGTAAAATTCTGAGTAAGCAATTTGCCACAGTAAAAAATTACTCAATCGAGTTTCACCACTAGTTCTGATTAATAATTCTGGATCTGGAATTCCTTTTGTACTAAGGGCATTTTCAAAAACCGTTTCATCAATCTGATCTGGTGTAATCGTTTCGTCTTTAATTTGTTTTCCAATGGACTTGACTGCTTCCAATATTTCCCATTTGGCACTATAATTCAAAGCCAATACTAGCGTCATTCGAGTATTGTTTTTGGTATTCTCAATGGTTTCCATCAAGGTTTTATAGTTCCTAGCGGGCAATTTGCTTAAATCACCAATAGCCTGAAGGCGAATATTATTTTCAGTTAGTGTCTTTAGTTCGCTTTTCAAGGTTTCTACCAAAAGAGTCATTAATGCATTGACTTCAATTTGAGGTCGTTTCCAGTTTTCTGTTGAAAATGCATATAAGGTCAAATATTCTACCCCCAATTCTGCTGCTGCCTCCGTTGTTTCTCGAACAGCTTTTACCCCATTTCGGTGTCCAAACACTCTTGGTCGCCCATGTTGTTTGGCCCAACGGCCATTACCATCCATGATCACAGCTATGTGTCGGGGTAGTTTCGAATTGTCTATTTGGGATTTTAAGTCCATTTAACAGCCTCTAGTTTTTAAAAATACCCACAAAAATAAGAAAAGAATAGAACTTTTAGCTACAAATGAAAAAGGGTAAGATTTGTTTAACAAAGAAAGACAAGCTAAGGCCTCAGAATCCATTTTTGATATTAAAATAAATATAAATAAGTGTTGAAGACTGAGATAAGGAGGACAAGATGCTAAAATAAGGACGTTTTACGTTTTAAAAAGGTCTTTTGAGTGATTTAGCTATTGATAAACTTATTAAAGTATTGTACTTTTGCAGCCTAAAAGAAATCTAAAACTATATGGAAGAAACGATCATGGATTCCGCCTTAAAATTTGATAATTTTGAATATCAACGGCCACTAATGGATGTGTTTAGTGCTGATTTTAACAAATTAATTGAATTATTTACTGCAGCGAGCACTTTTGAAACACAAAATCAACTATTTGAGCAGATCAATGATAAGCGAAAAGAGTTCTCCTCCATGTACAATCTTTGTAGTATTCGACATACAGTCAATACCAAAGATCAATTTTATGAAGAAGAGAATAATTTTTTTGATGCCAATACGCCCGCCTTTTCTGAATTAGTCAATAAATTTTATCAAGCCTTACTGGCTTCTCCTTTTCGCAATCAGCTTCAAGAAAAATGGGGCCAACAGCTTTTTGTTATTGCTGAATTAAGCATTAAAACTTTCCAACCGACCATCCTTGACGATTTAAAAGAAGAAAATCGACTGAGTAGTGAGTATGTAAAATTGAAAGCTGGAGCAAAAATCACTTTTAGAGGTAAAGAATATAATTTATCCGCTTTGGCTCCTTTCGAGCAATCAGAGGATCGAGCAACTCGGAAAGAATCTACTGAAGCAAAATGGGCTTATTACCAAGAGCATGCTGAACAAATTGAGTCTATTTTTCATCAACAAGTAAAAGTAAGAAATCGAATCGCTCAAAAATTAGGCTATAAAAATTTCGTTGAATTGGGTTATGCTAGAATGCTTCGATCTGATTATACCCCCGAAATGGTAGCGAACTATCGACAACAAATTAAAGATTATATCGTCCCAATCACTGAAGAATTATATAAAAGACAACAGAAGAGATTGGGCTTAGATCAGTTCAAATATTACGATTTGCATTTTAAATTCCCTTCAGGAAACCCTAAACCGAAAGGAAATCCTGAATGGATAGTGGATAATGCAAGCACCATGTATCGTGAGTTGTCACCAGAAACAGATGCCTTCTTTAAATTCATGCGAAACAATGATTTGATGAACCTTGTCAATAAAGAAGGAAAAGCGACAGGAGGATACTGCACCTACATTGATAAATACAAAGCACCTTATATCTTTTCTAATTTCAACGGAACCAGCGGCGATATTGATGTATTGACACATGAAGCAGGGCATGCGTTCCAGGTTTATTCTAGTCGAGATTTAGGCATAAAAGAATATAATTGGCCGACTTATGAGGCTTGTGAAATTCACTCAATGAGTATGGAATTTTTCACTTGGCCTTGGATGAAATTGTTTTTTAAAGAAGATATTGATAAATATAAATTCGCTCATCTTTCTGGTGCTGTTCTATTTTTACCTTATGGAGTTGCAGTGGATGAGTTCCAACATTTCGTTTATGAAAATCCAGATGTAAGTCCTCAGGAACGAAATCAAGCTTGGCGAGCAATAGAGAAAAAATATTTACCTCATCTGAATTATGGAGACAATACTCATTTAGAAGAGGGGCGATTTTGGCAAAGACAGAGTCATATCTTTAGTAGTCCTTTTTATTATATCGATTATACATTAGCACAAGTTTGTGCTTTCCAGTTTTGGAAAAAGGACCAAGAGGATCATGATAGCGCTTGGGCAGATTATTTACGTTTATGTAAAGTTGGCGGGAGTCAGTCTTTCTTAGATCTGGTAAAATTAGCTAAGCTTAAATCACCATTTGATGATGGTTGTGTGGAATCTGTGGTACAAGTGATCAAATCATGGCTAGATAATATAGATGATGAAAATTTTTAAAGGGTATGCATAAGAAGTGTTACCTTTAATTTGTAAGCTCGTCCTAAAGGTAGGATTAACTAAAAATAGTCATTTCTTTAAAGCGAAGTCATTCGTTTATAATATTTCAACTGAAATTGAAAAAGCATTAGAGTTTATGACTAGCGATTTTGTATAGGAAGCAAATAGAGGTTTTGAATCCAGCCGAGGAACACCCGGAACCTGATAGCCTTAGCTATCATGGTGAGGATGTGACGATAGTTGGGTTTAAAAGATCATTTGGGCTCCATACAAATTCTTTAGTCATAAACTCTATTTACTTTACGTAATAAAATAGATATTTGCATTCGAATAGAAGCTGTCTGATAAAAAAATGTCAAAATTGAAAAATCGGATACTGATAATATTTCGTATGTTTAGATAAGAAGTTCTAAATTACTTTGATAAAAATATAACGGAGAAATAACATTTATACTTATTTGAAAGATAGAAGTATTACTACTTTTATCTGATCAAACTACTAAAAGAGAACTGAAAGATCGGACCGATTAACGATTTAGAAAATATTTGCACCCATGTATGACATTATACTAAGTTTTATTACTGCTTTTACTTTAACTTACTTCGCCATTCCGTCTATTATTCATGTAGCTAAAGTAAAAAACCTTTGTGATGAACCAGGAGAACGTCGTTCACATTCCACCGCCATTCCTACTTTAGGTGGTTTTGCTATTTTCGCAGGCGTTATTTTTTCTATCATATTATGGACTCCTTTCGGTTTATTTGGAGACTTACAATACATTCTATGTTCCTTTATTATTATCTTTTTGATAGGAGCAAAAGATGATATCTTACCCGTATCACCGACTAAAAAATTAATAGGACAGTTTTTAGCAGCGACGATTTTAGTCTTTAAATCTGGTGTAACAATTACGAGTCTTTACGGTATTTTTGGAATCACCACCTTACCAGAACCTGTTAGTATTTTGCTATCGATATTTACTATTTTAGTGATCATCAATGCGTTTAACTTGATTGATGGAATCAATGGTTTGTCTGGAAGTATTGGCACCTTAATCGCCATGACTTTTGGAACTTGGTTTTTACTAGTAGAGCGAGTAGAACTAGCTATTGTTGCTTATTCAGCTGCAGGAGCTTTAATTGCTTTTTTGAAGTACAATTACTCTCCAGCAAAAATATTTATGGGAGATACGGGAGCTTTACTTATTGGTTTGATTTGTTCTATTCTCGTGATAGAATTTATTGAATTTCATAAAGTTATCCCGAATAGTCCATATGCCTTTCAGTCGGTACCAGCAGTAGCTGTAGGTATTTTGATCTTACCATTATTTGATACATTGCGTGTATTTATAACTCGGATCCTTAACGGAAAATCTCCACTCTATCCCGACCGGACACATATTCATCATTTGTTGTTGGATATTGGTTGTACACACATGCAAGCAACGGGGATTCTTGTCTTTGTTAATATTTTTTTCATTGGCGTAGTAGTGACCTTACAAGGGATTGGAAATCTTAATTTATTATTGACGCTTCTGCTTCTTGCAACGGCTATGTCATACATCCTTTTCTATTTCGTCTCTAGAAAAAAAGTCAAACAAACAGCTTCTTAGATGCTCAATTTCTTCCTTGTTTTTTTGGGTGGTGGACTAGGGAGTATCTGTAGATATGGTATAGCTCGTTTACTCACCAATCAATTAAATGCTTTTCCTTTTGCTACATTGATAGCTAATGTATTGAGTTGTATTCTACTCGGTTTTTTAGTGGGGCTTAGCCTCAAAGGAAGCATGAATCAAAACTATAAATTACTTTTGATGACGGGCTTTTGCGGAGGCTTTAGTACGTTTTCTACTTTTTCAAATGAAACCTTTCAATTATTCCAATCTGGAAATATTGCTTATGCAATGACTAATATTGCTGGTAGTCTTTTGCTTGGTCTATTTTGTATATATTTGGGTTTGAAATTGGCTTAGGACATTGAAATGGTCAACCAGTTGACAATGTATTTCCTTCTTACTTAGAAACAAAAAATAATCAATGGAAATAACTCATGAAATGCTCAATCGGCTAGAAAAGCTGGAGGAGAAATACGCTGCAATGGGGCAGGATATAGATTCTTATCTAGATGGTTTGCTTTATTCCGATTATCTAACCTACTGGGATTATATTCGATTAGATACCCTACTGAGTTTGCAGTCTCCTGAAACCTCTTTCCCGGATGAAAATATCTTTATCTTATATCATCAGATTACAGAGTTGTATTTTAAATTGGTGTTATTGGCCGTTCGGCAAATACGAAAAGAAGAAAAATTGACTGGTAAGCTTTTCAAGCGTCAAATCCAACGAATCAATCGCTACTTTAGTCATTTGGTGGGGTCTTTTGATATCATGGTGGATGGGATGGATAGAGACGAATTTCTGAAGTATAGAATGAGTCTTTTACCAGCGAGTGGATTTCAATCTGCCCAATATCGCATGATCGAAATCGTTAGTACGGATCTTAAAAATTTAGTGCACTTTACTAAAAGAGAAGGTCTAAAGGATGATGATCCGATTGAAGAGTTGTATCAAGTGTTATACTGGAAATCTGGTGCAACTGAATTGGCCACGGGTAAAAAAACTTTAACACTAAAACAGTTTGAAGAAAAGTATTCTCGTGAGTTACTTCGCTTATCTTATCGGAATCAAGATTCTAATATTTGGCAATGTTATAAAAGACTGACTCTAGAGGAACAAAAAGATGCAGAAATAATTGAAGCGCTTCGCCAGCATGATTTCAATGCCAATATTCTTTGGCCACTATCACATTATCGATCTGCTGTTCGGTATTTAGATAAAAAACCAGAATCCATCGAAGCAACTGGAGGAACCAATTGGCAAAAATACCTACCTCCTAAAAATCAACGAATTATTTTTTACCCTGAATTATGGTCTGATGAAGAAATAGAGGAATGGGGAAAGAAAATAAAATTTTAGGAATATTGAGAGAGGAGAAGGTATGAACCACAAAGAAACAAAAGATCATAAAGCTAAAACACAAAAACGCCAGTAATTATACAATCGTAATATACTGGATTGTCTTTGCGTTCTTTGTTCCTTTGTGGTTTAAAAAAAATACGAGTAAGTCATATACCTAAATATTAATCTCCTTAAGCATTTAATTTTACCTCAATTCCTAAACTTACCTCTTCGCTCAATTCAATCTGATCGCCTTCTACCGTATCTTGTAAATTCAATTGCTCTGCAAGCGTTTCACTACAAATATAATCTCCAAATGCTTCAACAGCAGAGGTAATCGCTTCATGATTTTGAAGCGTCACGACAATCTTATCCGTAATATTAAAGTCTTTGCTTTTTCGAAGATTTTGAATTCGATTAACCAATTCTCTAGCTGTACCTTCATCCAATAAGGAATCCGTTAAGTTAACATCCAATGCAACCGTTAATCGACCTTCGCTAGCCACTAACCAACCTGGAATATCTTGTGTTGTTATTTCAAAATCCTCCAAAGTCAAGCTATAAGTTTCATCTTCAATGATCAATTCATATTGGCCAGCTTTTTCCAAAGCGCTGATATCTTCTTGCGTAAAAGCATTGATCGCCTGAACCGCAGTTTTCATGTTTTTACCAAGTCGTCGACCGAGCGTTTTAAAATTTGGTTTTACGCCTTTTTTGATGACACCAGAAGTATCCGTGATGTATTCGATTTCTTTGACATTGACCTCTGATAAAACTAAGTCTTTAATCCCTTCTACTTGTTCTTTGAATCTGTTGTCTAGTACAGGCAATAAGATTTTTTGTAAAGGTTGTCGAACTCGGATTTTTTCTTTTTTCCGTAAGGATAAAACTAAAGATGAAATCCCTTGCGCATAACTCATTCGCTGTTCTAACGCTGGATCAATGGCAGCCTCGTTCGGTGTTGGAAAATCAGCTAAGTGAACAGAAATCGCTGTTTCTTTTTTAGTTGATTCGTTCAAGTTTCTATACAACCAATCTCCAAAAAATGGGGCAACTGGAGCCATTAATTTTGAGATAGTAGTCATACAAGTATACAAGGTTTGATACGCAGCAATTTTATCCTGTGTATAATCTCCTTTCCAGAAACGACGACGACACAGACGTACATACCAGTTACTCAAATGTTGATCTACAAATTCTTGAACGCGACGTGTGGCATTGGTCGGTTCATAATTAGCATATTCTCCTTCGACTTCTTTGACCAATGAATTCAATAAGGAAATGATCCAACGATCAATTTCTGGTCGATCCTTTAAATCTACTTCTGCTTCTTCATAATTGAATCCATCAATATTAGCGTAAAGCGTAAAGAAAGAATAAGTGTTATACATGGTTCCAAAAAATTTCCGTTGAACTTCTCCGATACCATCTACATCGAATTTTAAATTATCCCAAGGTTGTGCATTCGAAATCATGTACCAACGAGTCGCATCGGCACCATAAGAAGCAATCGTTTCAAATGGTTCTACAGCATTGCCCCAACGTTTGGACATCTTTCGGCCAACCTTATCTTGCACTAATCCATTGGAGACTACATTTTTATACGCGACACTATCAAAAGCCATCACCGCAATCGCATGTAAAGTGTAAAACCAACCACGTGTTTGATCGACTCCTTCTGCAATAAAATCAGCAGGGAAATTATTTTTAAATTTATCTTGATTCTCAAATGGATAATGCCATTGGGCATAAGGCATAGAACCGGAATCAAACCAAACATCAATCAAATCCAATTCCCGTTTCATCGGTTCTCCATTCTCGGCGACCAAAACGATATTGTCAATATAAGGTCGATGCAAGTCCTTAGGAACCGTTTGGTTTTTATCCAATTGACTATTGGCCTTTTCGATCTCTTTTTGGAGTTCCTCGATAGAACCGATACAGATTTGATGTGCTCCATCTTCTGTTCGCCAGATAGGTAAAGGAATCCCCCAAAAACGAGAACGCGACAAATTCCAGTCTTGTAAATTTTCCAACCATTTTCCAAAACGCCCTTCTCCTGTAGAAGCAGGTTTCCAGTTGATGGTTTTATTCAATTCGTACATGCGTTCCTTCATGGACGATGCTTTGATAAACCAACTATCTAATGGATAATATAAAACAGGTTTGTCTGTTCGCCAGCAATGTGGATAACTGTGCACATATTTTTCAACTTTGAAAGCTTTGTTTTCCGTTTTTAATTTGATGGAAATCAAAACATCTATACTTTTATCCGGTGCTTCTTCTTCACTGTAATATTCATTTTTGACGTATAGCCCACCAAACTCACCGACTTCTTTTCGGAAACGACCTTGTAAGTCAACAAGCGGTACAGGATTTTCATTTTCATCCAAGATCAACATTGGAGGGATACCATATTCTTTGGCGACCATGGCATCATCAGAACCAAAAGTAGGAGCGATATGAACGATGCCTGTACCATCTTCAGTGGTAACAAAATTTCCAGCGATGACTCGAAATGCTTGATCCGCATTTTCGTATGGTAATACAAAAGGAAGCAATTGTTCGTATTGGATTCCTACCAAATCAGATCCCTTGCATTCATGCAAAACGATGTAAGGAATTTTTTTATCACCAGCAGTATAAGACCATTCAGTTCCCTCTTCATGAGCGATGTATTTTCCACTCAATTGTTTACCAACTAAGGCTTTCGCCAAAACGATATTGATCGGTTCGTGTGTATATTGATTGAATGTTTTTACAAAAACGTAATCGATATTATTTCCAACAGCTAAAGCCGTATTGGATGGCAAGGTCCAAGGAGTAGTGGTCCAAGCGATGATAGATACATCACCTGCATCAACCTTGTCAAAAAGAAAAGATGAATTTTCGTTTTTGATGACTTTAAATTGCGCAATAGCGGAAGTATCGGTTACATCTTTATAGGCACCTGGCTGATTCAATTCATGCGAACTTAATCCAGTTCCCGCAGCAGGCGAGTAAGGTTGTATCGTGTAGCCCTTATAGAGTAAATTTTTATTGTACAAACGATTCAAGAGATACCAAACCGATTCGATATAATTATTCTCAAAAGTGATATATGGATTTTCAAGGTCTACCCAATAGCCCATTTTTCGGGTGATGTCGTCCCACATGTCTTTGTATCGCATCACGGTTTCTCTACAAGCTTTGTTGTAGTCATCTACAGAGATAGATTTTCCGATATCTTCTTTTGTGATTCCTAATTCTTTTTCGACACTCAACTCGATTGGTAGACCGTGCGTATCCCATCCACCTTTTCGCTCGACGCGTTGTCCTTTCATGGTATGGAATCGACAGAACAAATCTTTTACGGTTCTGGCCATAACGTGATGAATTCCTGGTTTTCCATTTGCAGAAGGAGGTCCTTCGTAAAAAACATAACTATTCTCTACATCTCGTTGCTCGACACTTTTTTCAAATACTTTATTGGCTTCCCAAAAAGCGAGTATTTCTTTATCGATGGCTGGAAGATCTAATCCTTTATACGATTTGTACATAATTCTAAGGTATTTGTATTTTATTCATTCACCAGGTGAAAGTTTTAAATAAATCACGATGTGAATACATTATAATATGCTCTTTATTTACGTGTAAAATAAAATTCGTTTGCACGAAATGTTGCAAATTTAAACAAATCAACAAAAAAAGCTCTGGCAAATCCTTAAATCTGCCAGAGCTTTTTTGTTATTAACAATAATACGCTATCACAGATTGAAATCCAATCTTCGAATAATGATGCTAATTATTATATTTGAGTAATATTTCATTGTTTATTTTAAATTACTGTGTCCAAAAGTAGGGTTAATTTTGATTAATTGCAACTACAGCTCATATTCAAGGTTTTTTGACCTTTTAGTAAGGTTCAAAAATTAAATCGGGAATTAATTCTTTGAATGCTGGTTGTGGCTGAATTTTTGAAATGAAAAGATGCAGCTTTCAATGAGCTACAAATTAGTAAGTGTATAAAACCGAATAAAAAATCTCTCTTTGACAAATTGGATGGACCATCATAAAATAAGAAAGCGTTGAATTTTATTTTTGAATATCTATAAAGATCTGATTTGTTGAGGAAACAAAAAAATATCACATGGGACCACTTTGGGGAATTGACTTGGGAGGCACAAAAATAGAAGGTGTCGTTTTGGAAGATCGACATAAATTGAGTGTGCTCAAAAGATTGCGGGTGCCAACTGAGCAAGATTTTGGATATGACCATATTATCAATCAAATTGTAAAATTAGTTGAAGTGTTGATTGCTGAAACTGGTGTCAAACCAGGCAAAATAGGCGTTGGTACACCAGGTACATTAGAACCTTCGACCCAAACTTTGAAGAACTGTAATACCACGGTATTGAATGGTAAGTTTTTTAAAAGAGACTTAGAGAGAGCCTTGTCGATACCGATCTCTTTAGCGAATGATGCGAATTGTTTTGCTTTAGCAGAAACTAGTCTGGGGATCGTACAAGAAATTGTTCCGGATGCAAAAGTTGTTTTTGGAGTGATCATGGGTACCGGAGTTGGTGGCGGATTAGTCGTTAATCAAGAAATCATTGGAGGTCTTCAAGGAATTGCTGGAGAATGGGGGCATAACTTTTTGGATGCTTCAGGTGGAGAATGTTACTGCGGTAAAACGGGTTGTGTAGAAACGATTATTTCAGGTCCAGCCTTAGAGCGCTATTACAAATCTGTGATGGGGATCTCTAAAAGCTTGCCAGAAATTGTTGAACTTTATAAAGAAGGTCATGATGAAATCGCAGTAAAAACGGTCAATCG
The DNA here is from genome assembly GCA_964441245.1 of uncultured Saprospiraceae bacterium. GTDB lineage: Bacteria > Bacteroidota > Bacteroidia > Chitinophagales > Saprospiraceae > JALZUU01. The sequence continues at coordinate 19,602 of CAYTVR010000060.1, forward strand.
CATGCTCCATTTTTTTGGCAAAGGAATAGCCTCGATTATAAACATTCTTGACCCGGATGCTATTATATTAGGAGGTGGATTAGGAAACATTGATATTTTATATACCGATGGCGTTTGGGAAATTGAACGACATTTATTTAATCATACTCTTGAAACACCGATTTTAAAACCTAAATTAGGAGATAGTGCCGGTGTATTCGGTGCTGCTTTGTTGTAGGGGCTTAGTATTAAAGACTTTAAAGTATTAGAGGGCTTACGTACATTTGAACGCTAACACTGTAATACAAAAATGCTTTAAGCCCCCAACACCACTTTAAGACTTTGAAAATGCTGGAAACCCAAAATTTACAATATTCTTACGACGGAAAAAACTCATTGGCCTTTCCTGATATTCGATGCGAAAAAGGAGAACAATGGCTACTGCTTGGTCAATCGGGTAGTGGAAAAACTACCTTATTGCATTTATTGGGAGGACTTAGGAAACCCAAAAATGGGAAAATTAAAATCTCAGATACAGATATTGGTAGGCTGAGCTCAACAGCCTTGGACCACTTTCGTGGAAAAAACATTGGCATCGTTTTTCAAAAATCATATTTCGTACGTGCCTTAACGGTAGAAGAAAATTTAGCCTTAACGCAAAAATTAGCTGGCCTTCCTGTTTCAAAAAATAGAATTAAAGAATTATTGGATCGTTTGAATATTGGTCATAAAATGACGTCTAAAACGGATTCGTTAAGCCAAGGAGAACAACAGCGAGTGGCGATTGCTCGAGCTTTGATCAATAAACCAGCCATTATTTTGGCTGATGAACCCACCTCTGCTTTGGATGATCATAATTGCGAACAAGTTATTGATTTATTGGTCACACAAGCTAAGGAAGAACAAGCGACCTTATTAATTGTGACACATGATGGCCGTTTAAAAAATCAATTTTCTAAAAAAATAATCTTAGACCTTGAATAGTTATGAGCAGTATGATTACATTATCCAAAATCTACACCTCCGAAAAATAGTTTTATGAATTCCTTACAATTAGGCTGGAAAAATCAAATTAACAAACCATTATCTATGGTATTGAGTTTGATTTTATTTGCATTGGGCGTGGGCTTGATTTCATTGTTATTGATGTTGAACCAACAAGTAGATGATCAGTTTTCTAAAAATTTAGCGGGGATTGATTTAGTCATAGGAGCCAAAGGAAGTCCTATGCAAATGATCCTTTGCAATATGTATCATATTGATGCGCCTACCGGAAATATTTCCATTAAGGAAGCTCGCCCTTTTATGAACCCCAAACATCCAATGATTAAGTTGAGTGTCCCTTTATCTTTGGGGGATAACTATGAAGGATTTCGGATTGTAGGGACAGAGCATACCTATGTGGATTCTATTTTTTACGGGAAAGTAGCCAAAGGGCGACTTTGGGATATTCCACTTGAAGTGGTTATAGGAGCAGCAGTTGCGAATAAATTAAATCTAAAAATTAATGACCAGTTTCATAGTTCTCATGGTTTGGTCAATGATGGAATCAATGTTCATGACGAAGGAGAAGGATTTAAAGTTGTTGGGATTTTAGAAGGAAACGGTTCGGTGTTAGATCAATTGATCTTGACCAGTACGGAAAGCATCTGGTCTGTTCACGAAGATCATGATCACGATCATGGAGAAGAAAGTGCTAAAGAAGAAAATCATGACGATCACGAAGGCCACGATCATCATGATCATGACGGCCATGATCACGACCATGCAGGACATGAGCATGATCATCACGCTCATGATTCCTCAAGTGAAAAAAAATCAGCGAAGAAGATTCCATTAATGGATCAAGTGGATAAAGAGATTACAGCTCTGTTGATTCGCTATCGAAATAAAACTGATTGGCGTACTTTAAACATGCCTCGAGGGATTGATGAAAATACAGACTTAAAGACCGCTAATCCAGCTTATGAAATCAATCGACTTTATGCGATGATGGGTGTTGGAACAGATGCTTTGCGAACATTGGGTTTTGCGATTGTTTTCGTTTCGGCTTTGAGTATTTTTATTGCCTTATTCAATTCGCTTCGAGAGCGAAAGCATGAGTTGGCATTGATGCGTGTGATGGGGGCAACTCGTGGGCAATTGTTTTTTATGATTATTTTGGAAGGCTTAATTTTGGCTTTTTTAGGATATGTTTTGGGTATTTTATTGAGCCATTTTGCCATGGAATGGTTGTCTGGTTATATGCAAAATGCTTATCGTTATTCCTTTACAGGAATGGTTTTTCTAAAAGAAGAGCTTTATTTATTGATTGGCGCGCTGATTATTGGTTTCATTGCAGCGATAATTCCGGCATTTCAGGCGTACAATACCGACATTTCTGAGACTTTAACAGAGTCTTAAAAGAATAAGGATTTGATTAATGTTAACTTGTGATTGAAATAGGTGAATCCTAACTAGGAATTGAATCTATATCAGATAACATGTTTGAACGCTTAAATGATTTTTTGATGAAAAATATTTTTTGTTTTTTTTATGCCTTTTTAATCTTTAGTGGTATTTCTACGCAAGTAGTCGCTCAACAAGCACCAGTTGCTGACGAACCCGTAATGACTCAAAACCTTTGGAAAACACTTTCTCGAATTACCTATAAAAAAGAGTATGATGAAATGATGGGATTCAAGGTAGATGTTCCTGTCTTTAGTAAAGATATTTTGGATCTAGAATCGCAAGAAGTAACAGTGAAAGGATATATCATTCCTGTAGAGGGTTATAAAAGCCATAAAGAGTTTGTTTTTTCTGCCTTTCCATATAATATGTGTTTTTTCTGTGGAGGAGCGGGGCCGGAAACGGTTATGGAAGTGACGGCCTTGGAGGCTGTAAAATATTCAGCGGATGCGATTACATTAAAAGGTAAATTGCAATTGAATTCTAATGACATTAATCGACTGATCTATGGTTTGATTGATGTGACCGTTGTGAAAGAATAAACATTTTCCGAAAGGAAATTTTTACTATAAAAAGGCGCAAAGAGATTAAATATTTCTTTGCGCCTTTTGCATTTATGGAAATGATCGAACAATAAGCTTAATTTTACTGTTGTACCATTTCATTGATGATTACCGAAGCAACCACATGACAAAACGACCAACAGATTTCTGGATTATTGGGATGGCTTTTTTTACGATTTATTTCGTTTGGGGATCTACCTATTTAGCCAATGCTTGGGCTGTAAAAGCCATTCCTCCATTCCTTTTGGCAGGTATTCGATTTACTGTTGCGGGTGGTTTGATGTTGATGCTTGGTTTACTGTTTGGTGTAAAAAAAGTTACCAAAGAACAGATTAAAAATTCACTTTTTGCAGGTTTTATGTTGTTCGCAATTGGGAATGGAATGGTGGTATGGGCATTACAATATGTAGATTCAGGAATGGCTGCGTTAATTGTTGCATTAGAACCCTTGATTGTCGTCATGATGATGTGGTGGATGAAGGCGGAAAGACCCAAATGGAATAGTTGGGTTGGGGTTTTATTGGGAATGATTGGAATGGTGTTTTTGGTCGGTCAACCACATTTGGCTTCTAATTCACAGTTTCTTTTAGGAGTGGTAGCGATATTGGTAGCTTTGATAGGATGGGGCTATACTTCCATTTGGATGACCGATGCAAATTTACCAGATTCTCTTTTTCAAAGTGCCGCGCTCCAAATGCTTTTTGGAGGTCTTATTTTGCTGTTGATCAGTTCGGTGTTAGGAGAATATAATAGATTTAATCCTGACCTTTTAACATCTAAAGTTCTTTGGTCCTTGGTTTATTTGATTGTGTTTGGATCCATTTTAGCATTTACTTCTTTTAATTATTTATTGAAAAAAGTTTCTCCCACCAAAGTGGTGACTTCGACTTATGTCAATCCGGTCGTTGCTTTGTTTTTGGGTTGGTGGCTGAATAGTGAGGTCATTAATAGTCAGTCTTTTTTGGCAACAGCGTTATTGATTGGTGGAGTGATTTTTATACAAGGACATACGCCGAAGTTTATGAAGAAGAAAGAAAAAATTAGAGTAGTGGAGTGATTCTTACTCATCGACTAGTGTATGATAAGTAAGAATCGAATGAGTTTAAATTATTTTACAGAAAAGCGATAGACCGTTTGTTGCGTATATTTTTCTCCGGGTTTTAGTAGTACCGATGGAAAACTGGGTTGATTTGGAGAATCAGGAAAATGTTGTGTTTCTAAACAGACGGCTTGTCGACTGCTGCTTGGTCTTCCTTTTTTTCCAATGACTTCAGGAGTTAACCAATTAGCAGTATAAACTTGGATTCCAGGCTCTGTCGTTAAGGTTTCCATCATTCTACCAGTAGCAGGTGCATATAAAGTAGCTACAGATCTTAAGCTTTGATCCCAGTTATTGATGATCCAGTTGTGATCATATCCACGACCAAATTTCAATTGTTCATGAGGTGCATTAATCCGACTTCCAATGGCCGTTGCTTTTCGAAAATCAAATGGCGTATTGCTGATGTTAACCAATTTTCCTGTAGGAATCATATTTGTATCGGTTTCGGTTATTTTATCGGCATCAATAGATAATTCGTGATCAAGAATGTTTCCTGCTCCATTGCCATTTAGGTTGAAATAGGAATGATGTGTTAAGTTGAGTATGGTTGTTTGATCTGTTGTGGCTTCGTAGTCAATTTGGATTTCGTTATTATTGGTCAGTTTATAAATGACTTTTACAGTTAAATTTCCGGGATAATTTTCTTCCCCATCTTTACTAAGATATTCTAGTTGAATAGCGACTCCGTCATCTAGTTCAATAGGAGAAGCTTTCCATAGTTTTTTTGCAAAACCAACATTACCGCCATGCAAATGATGGTCCCCATGGTTTAAGGCTAACTGGTAGTCTTGACCTTCGAGCGTAAATTTTCCTTTTCCAATTCGATTGGCGTAACGTCCTACTGTAGTTCCAAAATTTTGAGTTCCATTTATATAACCTTCCAGATTATCATAACCTAATACAATATCCTCTAGTTTCCCATCTCGATTAGGAGTTAATAGACTTACTAGAATTCCTCCGAAGGGAGTAATTTGAGCGATCATTCCTTTTGAGTTGGTTAAAGTATAAATATCGGCAGAATGACCATTTTTTAATTGGCCAAATAATTCTTTTTTTATTGATGCAGGCATGGATGACTTTGCTTGATTTGTAGATTTTTCTTGTTTTTCAATTGAAGGCTGGCAACTGATTGCTAGTAAGAGCAAGCAGCCTAAAAGTGGAATTTTATGCATAGTTTATTGTGTTGGGTTTTTATTAGTCAAGAATCAATGTTTAATATATTTTAATAGAAATTCAAATTTCTTAATTGATAATTGACCTTGCGACGAAGATAGTAAATCCTTCTTTTTTTTAAACTAAAAGCGCAAATAAAAAAAGAGAACTTACGATGTAAATTCCCTTTTAAGAGCGTTATTAAATTAATCGAGTATTTTATTCTACTACTAATTTGATTTCTAAATCAAATTCATCATAGATCGTTTTATCTCCTAAGTTATCGAAGAAACTACCAGATCCGTATCGAATATCAAAATCAGATCTATCAATGGTTACTTTAGTTGTCGCTACTTTTGCTCCATCTTCTTCTATTATAGAGGTCTTAAATCGAATTTCTTTTGTTGTTTCTTTAATCGTTAGATTTCCTTTGATTTTGTAATCGCCTTTTTGTCCACGAGAAATGACCTTAGTAATTTCAAATTTTGCAGTTGGATAAGTTTCTACACCAAAGAAGTCAGCAGATTTTAAATGTCCTTCTAGTTTTCCTTCCATCCCCGTTCCGGCTAAGTCTGTACAAACCAATGATGCCATATCAATGATAAAGCTACCTCCGGTTAATGCATCATCAGTATATTCCAATCCACCTTCTTTGACTCCAATAGTTCCAGTATGAGATCCTGTGACTTTATATCCTGTCCAGACAACTGTACTTTTACTTGGATTTACTTTAAAGATGGTTGTAGGGCTAGTAAATGCTAAACCTATGATTGCTGTAATGGCTAAGAAACCAATTAATTTGAAAGTATTCATTTTAGATTGTTTTTTTGAATGAAAAATTTTAATTTAAAAAGATATTTGGAGTCTAAACATCAATGTTTAAACATTGTTTTGTCTAAAAAAATATTTTGTCGTTTATCTGCGTAATTTGTCTAATAAATTACTGAGTTGTCCTGCTTCTCGATCTGTTAATTGACCTGCAATCTGATTTAGTGTATCGCTTTTTGCATCAATAACCTTTAAGAGTTTTTTCCCTTCTGTACTAAGAAAAACGTCCACAAGTCGTTTGTCAGATGGACAAGTATTTTTACCAACTAATCCTTTTTTATACAATCGATCTACTACCCTAGATGCGTCGGACATTTTGTCTAATAGTCGTTCTCTAATGGTAGAAGTAGATATAGGTTTTCCTGCACCTCTTAAAATTCTGAGCACATTATATTGTTTTCCAGTAATGTCATATGATTGAAAAAAAGCTTTTTGCTTTTGAAGTAACCAATTATTTGTAAATAGTAAATTAACCATAGCTTTTTGATGATTACTTTTAAACGGTTTACTTTGATTAATTGCTTTTTCAATTTTCATGATGCAAATTTAGTGTTTAAACATTAATGTTGCAACATTGTTTATATTTTTAACAAAAAAAAATAACCCTTATGCTTTATTTAAAAAAAGCGATAAGGATTATTTATTGATAATAATAAAGATATAAGAAGTCATTTTATTCGATTTTAATATCTTTTAAGTCATCAATGTCGACATAAACAAAAGTATTTCTACCAAACTTACTCATATCCGCTTTTCCTGTTACCTTGATGGTTTCTCCTCGAAATTCATTTCTGATATTATCCATAAATTTTCCTAAGTGTTCTTTTTTAATTCGAACTCGAATAGGTTTTTTATTTTTGTCTAATAGTAAATGAACTCCACCTTTGCTATCAACAGTACTCTTAATGACTTTTCCCATTACTTTTACGGTCTTTCCTTTTAAAGTAGCCGCTTTTGCCCAAAGCTGAGTGGTATTGAGCACGCCTTTCGGAAGTTTAGAAACAGCAATAGGTTTAGCATCTTTGAGTTTGGCAAATACATCCCAAATTTCTAGCTCTTTTTGTTTCTCGATTGCATCTTCTTTTTTCTTAGTAAGTTTTGCGAAAAAATCAATACCAGTCATTTTTTCAATTTCGTCGATTGATTTAATTAAGGATTTCCATGATTTTCTTTTTGTTGTTTTTTGATCCATCACAAATCCGATGGCTCGCTCCCTTTTCATGTCTAATGCAATTTTAAAATATCGTTTTGGCACGCTTACCCCATTTGGCACATTGTTGAGTTTGGTTACTTTTCCAGTATTGAGATCCTTTAGTATGGGGCCACTAATGATAATGATTGGACCATCTCCATAAAATTGAACATAAGCACGCATAAATTTTTCTAAATCAGCCCATCGCCCTTGGTTCAACTTACTTGATTGTGGAGACATATTAGAATAGTAAAACGAACTAGAAACTGCACGGATTGACCATCTTAAATCTGCTGCTGGTGCAAGATGCCCTCTGTCGGTTTTGTTTTTTGACAAACCAGAATATTCTACTTCTGTTGCTGATTTTGATTGGACCGTTAAATCCTCTCGGAAATCTTCTGTTCGTTCTGCGCAAAACTCAAAAACTTGAGGTAAAATCATATGGGCTACCCAGTTGGCTTGTTCGTGAGTTTCATTGTATTCCAAAATGAAAGCATTGTGGGAGACTTCTTCAATTTTTGATTTTAGTTTGGAGTCTTTGGTTTTAGGTAAGCCTACTTTTTTTAATTCTGATTTGATCCAATCAAATCTTAAGTTTTCTAATTTTTCTTTTTCTTTTAAATATTTTTTCTCTTGTTTGGCCAATTTAGAATCAATAGTTTGTGCAAAACTAGAAAAAGAAAATAGTATTAAAAAAATAGTGATTAATATACTTCGTAAGGGAAGATGCGTTTTCATTGGTTTGAAATTTTGGTTTTTTAAAGAGTACTAAAAACGTGGAAAGTAATTTAAGTTAAAATAAAGATAGCGTTTTTTGATAAATGGGAAGAATTATTTCAAAAATAGAGCAAATGGGAAATTTGTCTCATTGTTTTTTGAAATAGAAATGTTATAAATTTTACTCTTCCACTACATGTCCAACAAATTCGGCATCATCATCAATAACTAAATCGTCTTGACGACGAAAACAAAGTCCGGATGCTTCGCCAGTCCAAAAGACACTTGGTTGGTAGCGATGTCCTTCCATATCAATGTTGAATGGAGCTAATTCCTGATAAAGCGGAGGAGAGGCGGCATAGTCTCCATCGGTTTTGTAGGTCGGTTGATCACTTCCATCATGAAAAGAAATGTTTTCACCCATACGTCCATTGATGGGTTTTCTAACAAATTTCCGATCAGGAAAATCTTCTTTATTGAGAGAGGCTTTTAACAAAAAGGGATGTTCAGGAGATAAGTCATACATGAACTTAAGCAATGCTTTTGACTGTAAGAGCATAGTATATGCTGGATTAAGAACGACTCCTAATCCATTGCGAACAATCGAATCTAGAATTTGAAATAAATTAGGCTCTTCTTCTATTATAAAATCCCAGGGAATAAATTTATACCAAAAATCGAAACGATCATATTCCTCTTCTTCCATTTCTAAAAATATACCTTCATCGGGTGAAAAAATCACCTGTTCTAATGCTGCACATTCAACCGTTTCAAAACCAGCTTCTAACGCAGCGTCTTCAATAATTTCTGCATTTAGCCAATCTTCCTGATGGCCCATAGTAGAAATTAATAGGTTCGGTTCTTTATCTGGATATCGTTCGAGAATTGCCTTGAATCGACGGACTAATCCTTCCTGTAAAGGGTTGTAAGGAGTGCCAGGTAAAAAATCTTGTTCTTGTTCCCAATGTGTTTCTTGAATGATTTCAGTCTCTGGCATGAGCGAACAAGTATCTGCGTTGAATTCAATCAATTTTAAAGACACATCATCGAGTCCACCAGCAAAATCAAAACGACCGACCAAGTGCATTCCTAATTCTTTTTTCAAAGAATATCGAACCAACTGAATGGCCTCAGCCGGTATGCCCATCGCTTCCCATTCTTTATTAGATGCGACATGAAAAGCAGCGTCAATGGCCAATTGATACAAGTCTTTGGCTGCTGCTCTAAAAGCATCCGCTTCTGATGGTTGGATGGTCAAAAATTCATCAATCAGATATTCTTCGTTTTCGTCTAGTGCAAACCATTCTAGCTCTGCATCTTGCAAAGTAGCGAAGTCCAATGGTTCGACTTTTATAATTCTTTTATCCACCGTAAGATCGAGTTGAACGAGATTTACTACCGAATCCTGATTTTCCAGCAGGACGTGTACGTGAAGTTCGTTTAGCCGTTTGTTTCAAACGAGACCCTGCAGTATTGTTGACTCGGTTATAAGTTTTTGAATTGGTATAAGCTCCTGGATTTGGTCTTCTTGCATAAGTTCGACCTAACATCATATATCCAAAGAATCCTAAGGATGCGGCATTAACGACAGATCGAGACCTTCCGCTACCATTAGCGGCTACCAATCGAGCTTCCGCTAAAGTGAAAGTGTCGGATGTTGCATCCATATAATTGGCAACGATCAAACTTTCAGAGGTTTCTGGGATAGTGATTTCATCATCTATTTTGAATAAATCGGTTTCTATCTCTTTTACTACGGTAATCAATCCTTCTGTAGGAATTTCAATTTCTTCAGTGACTGTTTCTGAGCTACTATCGTCTGAAAACAAACTGTGAAGAATAAAGATTCCAAGAATAGTGTACAAGCCATACTTAATCATTTGTCCTGTTGACATATTTTAATATTTTTCGTTGTGATAATTTTTGTCATAACAAATATACAGCCCCTTTGTCGATAATCCAATTTGAATGAGCCTAACAATAGATTGTTTTGGGTAGTAGTAGAATATTTTTTACTGCGAAATATTAATAGGGTTTGCTACTTTTGTGAAAAAAATATTGATGACCGAAAAAGAGACGAGAGTAGAGCATGTTGTTTTTTTTCTGACTGTTTTTATCGCGGGCCTTTGTTCTATTGTTTATGAGTTGTTGATTAGTACGACCTCTTCGTACTTTTTAGGAGATAGTGTCAAACAATTTTCTTTGACCATAGGTATTTATATGGCAGCGATGGGTGTAGGATCTTATCTGACTAAATTTCTTTCAGATAACTTATTGGAATGGTTTGTCAAAATTGAAATTTTGTTGGGCTTGATTGGTGGAGCAAGTGTACCTATTTTATATTTTACTTTTGATCAATTGACGACCATCGAGTATCAAATTATCATGTTTGGACTAACGATGCTAATTGGTTTGTTGACGGGATTTGAAATCCCCATTTTGATACGAATCTTAAAAACCTATTATCCCTTACGGTCAAATTTGGCCTATGTATTAAGTTTGGATTATATCGGTGCTTTAATAGCTACGTTGTTATTTCCATTTCTTCTACTGCCTTTTGTAGGAACTTTTTTGACCTCCATTATTTTTGGTTTAGTCAATATTGCTTTGGGGCTCTTTATTTATCGGTTTTTTACGAAACAACTATCTGTTGAAAAAAAGACAAGAATAGAGATTGCTGCGCTAGTATGTATCCTGTTTTTTGGTGTTTTAGCATTTTATTCCAATCGTATGTTGAATCACTGGGAAGATAGTTTTTACACCAGCCAAATTATTTATTCAGAACAATCTCCATATCAAAAATTGGTCTTGACCAAAAACAAATCAGATGTTCGCTTATATATCAATCGGATCATTCAATTTTCATCGATAGATGAATATCGATATCACGAGTCATTGGCTTTAATTCCTTTAGAGGCCGCTCCATTTAAAAAATCAGTGCTTATACTTGGCGGCGGAGAAGGTTTGTTAGCCCGTGAAGTTCTCAAAAATCCAGAAGTAGAATCGATTACTATTGTTGATTTAGATGCAGAAGTTTTTAGGTTGGGGAAAGAAAACACTTATGTTCGGACGATCAATCAAGATGCTCTTCATAATGATAAAGTAAACTTGATCGCCAATGATGCGATGGTCTTTTTAAAAGAAACGGATCAAAGATTTGATGTAGTTTTGGTTGATCTTCCAGATCCATCGAATGAATCTGTGGCGCGATTGTATAGTACTGCTTTTTTTAAAATGTTAAAAGAACGAATGTCTGCCTATGGTGTCATGGCCACTCAATCAACAGGCCCATTTCATACCCGTCGAGCTTATTGGTGCATTTATGAAACCTTAAAAGCGAGTGGTTTTTCGGAACTTTATCCTTATCATACTTATGTTCCATCGTTTGGGGATTGGGGTTTTTTAATAGCCAGTTCACATGCGATTCAACCAGAAAATTTTCAAAGCAATTTGCCTTGTCGTTATTTGGATTCTACGGTTGTGGAGAAAATGTTTTATTTTGAGAAGGATATCGATAATCCAAGAAACCTTTCGGTCAATCGTTTGGATCAACCAGTATTACTAACTTATTTTCTAGAAGATTGGGAAAAGTGGAGAAAAGATAAAAAGCAATAATATTGAATTCAATCAACAAAAAAGCTATGAATTTCCTTGGCAAACATATCATTTTGGAGCTATATCAGTGCCCAGCAGATATGTTGAGTAATCCAGTAATAATTGAAAAATACATGAAAGAAGCTGCGATTGCGATGGGAGCGACGATTGTAGAAAGTACTTTTCATCATTTTTCTCCTTTGGGAGTTTCTGGGGTCATAGTCATCAAGGAAAGTCATTTGACCATACATACTTGGCCTGAACATCAATATGCAGCAGTTGATATGTTTACTTGCGGCGATATACAGATGGAAAGAGGGGTGGCTTTATTAAAAGAGAATCTAAGAGCTGGATCTTCTGATATGCAAATATTAAAGAGAGGAATTTTTGATCCCAAAGGGAAAAAATAAGTATAAAGATCAAGATATTTGCGTCGCTTTAAGCTTAAAATTACTTTATTTTTTGGGTCGATATTTGTATTCTAATAAGCAAATAAAAATCTTTTTATTTTTTTTGCTTTTGATCTTGCACTTTATGGTTAAAAATTATACCTTTGTCGCGCTCTTTTGAAGAAAGGAGTTTTATCAAAACAAAATAATGCCTCTTTAGCTCAGCTGGTTAGAGCGCCGGACTGTTAATCCGTAGGT
>CAYTVR010000061.1:0-31513 GCA_964441245.1 uncultured Saprospiraceae bacterium
AAAGCAAGCTGGCGACGCTGCTGATCCAGTTGTAACACCCCTCTACGTCCTGCCCCAACAATAATCATACTGTCCTTACCAATGGGCAAAATTTCTATAACTAGACCTTTGAGATTTTGATTTTCAGAGAAAGGGACGAAGCGATTATTTTGAAATATTAAAAGTTGACCATCGACTAATTGAGTAATAATTTTTCCGCTAATTAAGTCAAAATAGAAAATATCTTTTTCTAATGAGAAGACTTTGATTTCCCCATTATTGAGTAGAAATATTTTTTTGCTAGAGCGAAAAAATAAACCTTGATCAGTAGGAACAACGTCCCAAATATCTTCAAAAATACGATGTTCCTCTGGGATGAGTTGGTTTAAAGAATTATAATAAAGAGTACCACGTGAGTCTGGCTTGAAAAACCCTAATTCTCCCTGAGCACCGACATAAATATCTCCTTCCGCATCGATGGCTACTGACCTACAAATAGTATGATTGGAAATAGGATAGGTCCGCCAAGTATTGCCATTGAATACCATTAAACCATCATTATTGGCAAAATAAAGGACTCCTTTTTGATCTTGACAAATTCCCCAGTTTTGTGTCCCTGCTTGATAGATTTCTTTAGGGAAATTTTTAATTAATGGAATGCCAATGTTGTTGCCTTGACCAAATAGAGGCTGTAGTATTAACATTTCTATGAAAAGTAATACCAAAGTTGTGCTTATTTTTTTAAACGTAGTGGCCATAAAAGGGAAGATAGAGGAAAAAATGAAAAAAACGTATAATTTAATCTTGTTTAATCCAAAATGCAGTAGTGATATATCAATGTTGCAGTAGTCTTTTTTAGCATAAAGTTTATTTTGAACTCCTGTTTATCTTAAAAGGTGTGAGTCTCTTTCTTTAAGCGGATCTTTGAAAATTCATTAATTTATGAAAATTGGAATAGGAATGTATTGTAAAAATTATAAAATAATATCTTACCTTTGCGCTATTCCTACCACCTCGAAATCATAGATTAAACTATTTCGTTTAATCATGATCCTTCTATTTTATTCATTTATTTATCAAAGATTCATACTGTAAAATTATGAGCGTAAAATCATTAATTCGCCCTTCTTCTCTTTTCTATTTATTTGTCGGAATATTCATATTATTTCAAGGTTGTTCTGATACGACTGCACAAACGATAAGTGCCAAAGAGGTAAAAGATAGGATGGACCAAAAAGGTGTTGAGAAAGACATTGACCGAAAAGTAAAAGAGTTATTATCTAAATTGACGCTCCAAGATAAGGTAGGAGAGATGACTCAATTGGCCATTGATATGATTTCTGTTGGAGACATATATGATCTTTCAGAACCTCATCAATTAGATCCAAAAAAATTAAAAGAAGTATTAGTAGATTTAAAAGTAGGCTCTTTATTGAATTGTTCGGGGCATGGTTATTCGAGAGAACATTGGCATGAAATCATCAATGAAGTACAAAGATTCGCCACCAAAGAAAAAAAATCGGGTATCCCTGTTTTATATGGTATAGATGCGATTCATGGAGTGAATTTTACGAATGATGCAACTTTGTTTCCTCAACAATTAGGTCTAGCTGCAACGTGGAATCCTGATTTGGCAAAAGAACTAGCAGCTATCTCTGCCTATGAAACTAGAGCTTCTGGTATCCCTTGGAATTTTTCTCCAGTATTGGATGTCGGTAGAGATCCTCGTTGGTCTCGATTCTGGGAAGGATTTGGTGAAGATGTTCATTTAGGAACAAAAATGGGTCTTGCGATGATTGAAGGATACGAGGGAGATGACATTAGTGATCCGAATAAAGTCGCCTCTTGTATGAAGCATTTTTTAGGTTATAGTGTTCCTTTGACAGGAAAAGATCGAACGCAAGCCTGGGTTCCAGAACGTCAATTGCGAGAATATTTTCTACCCACTTTCCAAGCGGCCATTGATGCGGATGCTACTACGATTATGATTTGTTCGGCAGAAATGAATGGAATCCCGGTTCATGCGAATCCTAAAATCTTAAAAGATTTATTAAGAGATGAATTAGGATTTGAAGGTGTTGCAGTGAGCGATTGGGAGGATATTGTTTTCTTACATTCTCGTCATAAAGTAGCAAAAGATTATAAAGAAGCGATTAAGTTAGCGATCAATGCAGGAGTGGACATGAGTATGGTTCCTATCGATTTAGATTTTACCAAGCTCTTGAAAGAGTTAGTGGAAGAAGGAGAGGTACCAATGACTCGAATTGATGAAGCAGTAAGTCGGATTTTAAAATTGAAATTCCAATTGGGTCTATTCGAAAATCCAAATTACCCGATGGAAAGTTATCCTAAGTTTGCTTCAAAAGAACATACGGCTAAGAATCTACAAGCTGCTGAGGAAAGTATCATTTTATTAAAAAATGAAAAGAATATTTTACCATTAGCCGAAGGGCAAAAAGTATTTGTAACAGGGCCTACAGCCAATTCTTTAAATAGTTTAAACGGAGGTTGGACGAATACTTGGCAAGGAAATGATCCTAAATTTAATACTAAAGGAAAATTAACTGTTTTAGAAGCGATCCAAGCAAAAATAGGAAAAGATAAGGTAGATTTTGTTCAAGGGACGTCCTTTTATGAGGCAACAGATATTCAAGCCGCAGTTGCCAAAGCTAAAGCTGCAAAAGTGGCGATTGTTTGTTTAGGTGAGACTACTTATACAGAAAAACCTGGTGACATTGACCATCTAGATTTACCGATGGCACAAAAAGAATTGTTAAAAGCAATTGCTGCCACAGGAACGCCTATTGTACTCGTGATGTTAGAAGGTCGACCTAGAGTGATCAATGATATCGTTGGCGAGGCAGATGGAATATTATTAGCTAACCTTCCGGGAAATGAAGGAGGAAGAGCAATTGCGAATATATTGTTTGGAACAACTAACCCTTCTGGGGAATTACCTTATTCTTATCCTAGGTATTCGAATACATTATTGACTTATGATCATAAAGGGACAGATCAAATCAAGCAAGATTTTTCTACAAAAGCATTTAATCCTCAGTGGGCATTTGGTTATGGTTTAAGTTACACTACTTTTTCTTACAGTGATCTTTCAATGAATAAAAAAGTATTTGGGAAAAGTGATGCGATTAAAATTTCTGTTAAAGTAAGTAATACTGGAGATCGAGATGGGGCAGAAGTGGTTCAGTTATTTATCGGTGATAAAGTAGCCAGTATTACCCCTTCGGTCAAACGATTAAGAGGCTTTGAAAAAATCAAATTGAAAGCAGGAGAAAGTAAAAATGTTGTTTTCGAGCTGACGCCAAAAGACTTAGCATTTGTCGGAATCGATCATAAGTGGATTACGGAGGCTGGCGAGTTTACAGTGGAAGTTGGAGATCTAAAAGATAGTTTTTTATTAGAATAATTGAATGAGGGATTTTGAATATTCATTAATCATTAATCATTAATCATTAATCATTAATCATTATTCATTATTCATTATTCATTATTCATTATTCATTAAATCAATAATCAATAATCAATAATCAATAATCAATATCCAATGTGGGGCTGTTTCCCTATTGGACATTGAGTATTGATTATTTAGCAACCTCCTCTTCAAACGGCAAAGCTTTCCTAGGAATTTTTTCATCCCGCATGGCCGTATGCATCACAAAAGAAGCAATAATAGTCGCGGCTTGTTTTAAATCAGCTTCCACTAAATGATCCCAATTGTCCATATTGGAATGATGTGTTCTACTCCAGTAAGCAACTGGATCTTGAATGAATTGAAACCCAGGAACACCCACAGCATCAAAAGAGCGATGATCAGTCCCTCCAGTATTAGAAAGTGTAATCGTGTTGGCACCCATTTCCTTAAAAGGATCTAACCAAGCTCGAAAGACTGGACGAGCGGCTTCATTCCCTTGGAGATAAATTCCTCTAATTTTTCCAGTTCCATTATCCAAATTATAATAAGAAGATATTTTTTCTTGCATGGGTTTAGTGGCGATATAATTTCCGAAGGTATCAGTCACCGCCAAATGATCTTTTACATAAGCACGTGAACCTAGTAATCCTTGTTCTTCACCCGTCCATAAGGCCAATCGTAAAGTACGTCGAGGTTGAATACCACTTTCCTTTATAGTCTCTTTTAAGATTCGCGCCACTTCCATCATCACTGCTGATCCGGCACCATTATCTGTTGCACCAGTGGCACTATGCCAAGAGTCAAAATGTGCACCAAACATCACCACTTCATCTTTTAAATCTGTACCCGAAATATCTGCCAAAATATTGTGTTCCATTCCATCTGGGTTAGAAAATTTGACTTGTAAGTTCATGCTTAATTTAACGGTCAGCCCTTTGTTAAGCATTCTAAAAATGCGATTGTAGTGTTCCACACTTATGGTAGCTTGTGGAATAACCTTGGCATCTTTTTTCCAACTTCTACCTTCAGTAGCCCGAGCGCTAGAAACAAAAACAGTACCCAAGTCTCCTTTGTAACTTCGTGTCAATAAGACCGCAGGTGTCTCTTTTTCTAAAAAGGCCATCATTGCTTTTATAAATTTTGCGCCACTACCGCGATAGTTTCGAAAACTTCTTGGTGTAGGTTCTGGAGCATTGGCTAGTTCTAATAATTTTTCAGAATCATATCGAGTTGCTAATGGTTTTTCCCACTCTTTCAAAACCCGTAATGTGTCCATTAAGACAAATTTTCCTTTTAATTTCCCTTTGTATTTTTGTAGTTCTTCTTCAGATGCTGCATCGAGGTAAATGACTTCACCAGTGATGGTGCCATCCGTTGCAGGAGACCAAGCTTTAGGATAGGCAATAATGGGAAAATAATTAGGAGCGGCAGCATGCATTTCAAAATGAGTCATTTCCCAACCACGACCAAATGGCCCCCAACTTTCGGTATGTACATTTTCCATTTTCCAATCCTTTAATTGTCCAACAGCCCATTCTGTTGCTTTGTCCAACATGGGCGAACCAGTCAATCGAGGTCCATAAATATCACAAATCCAACTAGCAATGTCCATGACTTGACTTTGTTCTAATCCATGTTTTTGAATAATTTTGTTGAGGTCATCATTAGCCATTTCTTGAGCAGAAATGGAACAGATAAACATTAGACTAAATAATAGGGAGAGTAGTTTTTTAAGCATGATATAAGTTAATTTAGCTTATAATGTATTTAATATTCTTTGCCTTTAAATTATCATTATTTTTTTAAATAGTATATCTCTTTTCCTAAAATCGTATCCATCAAAAATAGGATATTCATTATCATTCCACCATTGTTCAATATCTAGTTGGTGTTTTCATGATCCTTAGGCCTTTGTGGGAAAACAGGAACCATCATTTTGAATGAAAATTGAAAGGAATAAAAAATCCCGACTTTTGATCCTAGTCAAAAGTCGAGATTAGCGAAAGAATAAATAAAATTTATTTCAAAATTGCTACTCTTCCGGAGTGGGTAGTTTCTTGTCCTGCACCCAGTTTGAGGACATAATAATAACTTCCATGAGGCAGTAGTTTTCCATTATTGCCACGCCCGTCCCAATCGTTTTGATAAGGAGCAGCAGAATAAACAACATCGCCCCAACGATTGACAACCGTCAATTTATTTTCTTGAAAATTATTTAAACCACTAATTTCCCAGAAGTCGTTCACACCATCTTGAAGGTGAGGAGAAAAACCATCAGGTATAAAAATACCCGCAACCGCAATGGTGATTTCAGCGCTATCTTCACAGCCTTCTTCATCAATGACGTTGAGTGTATAAGTAGTTGTTGAAACTGGATTGATCTCAGGAGAAGGGCAGTCGGTACAACTTAAATAAGCATCGGTCCGATTGGTTGTCCAAGTATATTGTAAATTCCCAGTCGCGTTAGAAATAATCGAAGTGATACTCGTTTTACTATCTGCAGAAACCGTTTCATCAGCCTCCAGCAAAACAGAAATAGAATTAGAAGAAACAATTTCAACGTTAGAGATTTCTTCAATACAAGCATTTTGATCTTGAACAAAAACAGTGTAATTACCTGATGTTAAATTTTCAATTAAGTCTGCATCTTCAAAATTAATTCCATCCAAACTGTAGGCGTAAGGAGGAAAACCTCCACTAGCAAAAATGGAGATACTACCATCGCTTGCTCCAGCGCAAGAAGCATCATCTGTTGTTGCTTCCAACATCATTAAGTTCTCATCGATCATCATGGTATCGGTACTTGAACAACCTAAAGCACTACTGACCTCCAAAACATAAATCCCCACTTCATCAACACTTGGATTAAGAGTATTGGCTCCATCAATTATATTTCCATCCACACTGCTCCAAGAGTAATTGATATTGTCCCCTGTAGAAGAATTATTTCCATTGAGGACCAAACCAGATTGTGGAATTAGGCAACCGACTAAAGTATCCATTCCAGCATCCGCTAATGGTAAAGACTCCACGTTTACTTCAATCGATGCAGCATTACTACATCCTGCTTCATTGGTCACCGTTACCGTATAAGTTCCAGCTTGACTGACTTCAATGCTAGCAGAATTTTCATTGTTTGACCACTCATAATCTATGAATCCATTTTCAACGTTCAATGCGCTTGTTTGTCCTTCACATAAGTCTGTATTTCCTTGGATGCTAACAGTTGGATTTTCACCGATGCTAAATGTTTGGCTGACACTATTGCTACAACCCGTATTCAGATCAGTAAAAGTATACACGGCCATAAAGTTATTGCCAAAGCCTAAATTAATGGTGGAAAAAATCCCATCGGATGGAATATCTCCAGACCACATTCCTCCAGAAGGAGAAGCGATTAATTGTTGCGGAGTGTCATCTGTTCCACAAAAATCAGGAATCGGATCGATATCTAAATTAGGTAATCCATTGATAATAAATTCAACTTGTTGATTTGTATTACAACCGCTGATTGGATCATCAATCGTATAAATGGCAGTAAATGAACCCACACCAAGTAGGTTCGGAATAAAGCTACCATCTTCTGAGATATCTCCAGACCAGGTTCCACCAAGAGGAGTTGCCATCAATAAATAAGGGAAATCATCGTCTACACAATAATCGCTAGGGGACTCGATATTGATCGCTGGACAATCAGGAGTGATACAAGTTTGTTCAGCGAAACTATCTGGACAAGTTCCATTTCCAATGGTGGTGACTTGGATGGTAAAACTTTCTCCAGTCGCTAAGTTATTTTCTGTAAAAGTAGTGTTGGATTGTTCAACTCCGTTGACTAAGTATCCTGTGGCTCCATCAATTGCTGACCAATCAAAGGTAATCGAATTACTAGTGACCGCGCAGTTGATGATTGGTGTAGCCAGAGGTGTTTCTATTGTAATGGTTTGACTGGTAATTTCAGCATTACATCCATTTCCGGAAACGGATAAGGTAATCGTTTTTTCGCCAGGCGTATTCCAAGAAACTTCAAATGGTCCTGCTGTGTTTCCATTCAAAATAATACCTCCATCAAAATCCCAAGTGTAGAGGGCAGATGAAGGAGCATTACCACTATAAGTGATGGAGGTGGTTTCATTGACACAGATGGCATTGGTATTATTTATTGTAAAATCAGAATTGTATGATTGAATGGAAGTAATGGTACTCGTTGCAGTGTAAGAGCAAGGACCATCGAGATAAGTGTAAACGATTAAGTGATCGCCAATAACTGCTGTTGGATCATTTGGATCAAAGATGCCTAAGGTTTCATCAATGATACCAGGGCCACTCCATACTCCATTGCCGGTTCCTGATCCGCCATCGATATTGACTGATAAATCAATAGTTGAAGTATTTTCATCTAAACAAATATCAGCGATTGGATCAATTTCAATATTAACAGCGGGACAATTAGAGGTGGTACAACATATCTGTCCGAGATTACTATTCCCGCAAATACCATTACCGAGCGCACTAACTTCAATACAAACTTGCTGGCCAGTATTTAATCCATCAAAAGTAATCACCGTTTCATTTTGGGAAATACCATTGACTTCATAAGCAACTGCTGCCGATACAGGAGGCCAAGCAAAGGTGATAAATGAAGTAGAAGAATTACAACTAATCACTGGCGTCTCCAAAGGTCTCTCGACTGCTACTGTTTGTAAAGTTGGTGTGGAGGCACATCCATTTTCCGTAAGGTCTAAAGTAATTTCTTTTACTCCTGGAAAGTCCCACTGTACTTGGTAAGGGCCATTACCACTACCGCTCACAATATTAGCTCCATCAAAATTCCAATTATATTCAGCTGTTGACAAAGCATTTCCAGTATAGTTGATATTGATTATTTGTGATTGACAAATCGTGTTTTCCTCGACGGAAAAATTAGATACTGGAATAGGATTGACCTGAATATTAATAACATCAGTGTAAGTGCAGGAACCTAAGGTATTTACAACTGTAATGTTATGACTTCCAACTCCTGCTAAAGCAACATCAAATATTCCACTATTGATATCAGCTATTCCTGGGCCGCTCCAAGCTAAATTATCAGTCGTATTATTTCCTGTAATATTTGCGTTCAATGTGATTTGATTATTGGAACTCCAACAAATAGGGGCCACAGGATCAATCTCGATCTCCACTTCTGGACAATCTTGAGCGGTACAACATATTTGAATCGTTTCGCTATTATCACAAGGGCCATCACTGATGGTGGAAATGTCTATACAAATTTCTTCTCCAGCACTTAAGCCACTAAAGTCGATACTGGTTTCAGATTGTGGTATGTCGTTAATGAGGTAGCCTGCAGAACCAGAAACTTGATCCCATTGAAAATCAATGAAATCAGTAGAAGAACTACAATTAATAATTGGAGCCTCTGGAGGAGCAACGACCTCTATGGCCAATGTTTTTTCTGGTGAATTAAATCCGAATTCGTCGGTGACAATTAAACTAATATTGTACGAACCAGGAGTTGCCCAACTGATGTTAAAATTTCCTTGTTGATTTCCGGACACCTCTGCGCCATCAAATGACCAATTAAATAAATCTTGCGAGTCGCCAGTTCCGGTATAGCTAATTTCAGAAATATCACCAATACAAATCGGTTCACTTGGTGCTTCTGAAGAGTTGAATGCAAAAGATGCGGTAAGGGCTTCAACTATGTTAAAAGTAAAATCAGCTGTGTTCGAGCATTGATTGCTAGTCGTAAAACTATAAGTGGCATTAAATGATCCTGGACCTAGAAGAGCAGGATTAAACGTTCCGTCAGGGTTGACATCACCAGTCCATGTTCCTCCAAAAGGAAAAGCAGTTAATCTTTCTTCTGAATTATTTCCAGCAGAAAATAGGAGCGGAGAGTCTATTCCAATAATTGGTAAATCATGAATTTCCATTTGGTAACAAACCGTATAAAAAGCACAAAATGCTTCATTGACATCGACACAAATTTCAACAGGACCAGGAGCTACTGCGGTGAATTCAACTAAGTTTTCAGTGCTACTTCCATTGACCATTAAATTATCATTGCTAGTGGTCCAATTATAGAAAACGAAAAAACCAGGTCCTGCAGTTACATAGGTTCCCATTTCTCCAATACATAAATCTGTGGGGCCAATAATAGTTGGTTCTGGTTCGGCAGCAGTAATGTTGATCGTGATGCATTCTTCGAGGTTACAGTCATTTGTCGCACATACTATTGCCGTCCCCGATTCTGCCCAATCGATTTCGATTTGTGAAGTTCCTTGTCCGTTTACAATCGTTCCTTGAGTACTTGTCCAACTAAAATTAGTTGATGAATTACTAGGAACTACAGCAAAAATTCCAGTAGAAAATTCGCACTCCGTATTAGCCCCTTCAATTGAAAAAGAAGGACAAGTGATTTGTATATTTCCGTTTGCCCAAGTTGGATTGACAATAGGATCATTGCCTCCTAGGTTATCACAGCATTCAATAGCATTAGGATTATTTGGTGGGTCTACCATAACATTTCTATCGATAGGATTATCTCCAAATGCAACGGTACTTGATCCTGCTCCAATGGCTTGGAAACAAATATCAAATAGTGTATGGTTATCGTCTAGATCAATTCCGAGGTTATTGTTACTAGTCCAATTTAGATTTAAAAAACCATTGGAGGCATTATCGGTATTAAAGTCAGCGATGTCCAGACCTTGGAGATTAAAATTAGTTACTCCTGTAAATAGTAGTGATGGTGTCTCCCAATTGATAGAAAAATCTACTCCGTTGATATCTTCAAAATTGCTTACAGAAACAGGAATACAGAAAAAATCATTTGAGATTAATTCACTATTATTTCCAATTAAAAACGTTGGCTCGTAAACAAGGGCTTCAGGACAATCTTCTACGGTTACTATGATTTGATCTTCCGTACTACAGCCTTGATCATCTGTAATGATGACGGAATAAGTACTACTTCCTACGTCCGGTGTAATGGTCAAAATGGCTTGCGTGGATCCATCATCCCAAAGATAAGTACAAGTGTTACAACTAGGAATATTGGCATCTAAGATAAGCGAGCACTCTGTGCCGATAAGTGTGTCTGGCCCAAGGTCAACCGTTAAATTACAAATCGGCATTTCAATTAAAATATCGATGGCAGCACTTCCTTCACAACTATTTTCGGTAACGGAATAATTTGCGATAAAAGTACCTACACCTAATGCTGAAGGAATAAAAGTTCCATCTGAATTGACATCCCCTGACCAAGTTCCATTCGGAGGACTTGCGATTAAAGTTTGGACGTCATTATTGGTAGATAGGAAAGGTCCTGTTGCTTCGATACTGACCGTTGGTACGGAAAATACATTAAATGTAAATGAAGTACTAGACTCACAAGCATCTCCTACAGAATAGCTTAGGGTAAATTCTCCCACACCAAAATCCGATGGAATAAAAGAACCATCAGGACTAATGTTATTTGACCAAGTTCCATCTGCCGGTGTTCCAGTTAATTGGACTGAGTTGGTGTTGCTTTCGCAAAAACTAGATGGTCCGTTGATCTCAAGGTTCGTTATACTTTCTTCTACTATTATTTCTATACTGCTACTCTCCGCACATTGATTGGTGTCAGGTGTGAAAATGACGGTCACTGGACTTTGACTACCTAAGCCAGAAGGATCAAAATTGGAACCCGTTACACCTGGTCCCGACCAAGTCCCAGAAACAGCATTTGGATTATAACTAAGCGAAACTGGACTATCCGATTCGCAAAGTGGAGCAATAGGATCTAAGATGATATTTTGATTGGGATCAAAAATAAGATTGACCGTGATAACGGAGTCACAACCACCACTACTGATAAGCGTTTCAGTTCCAGTAGGATTATTTTCATCGTAATTTATTCCATTGACCATGACCGTATAGCCATCACCAGCACATCCCTGATAGTCTTCGGTTTCGCTGATGGTATTATTGAAAATAAGTTGTATGGTAACAATAGAATCACAGCCTGTGACACTGGTCAAGGTTTGTACGCCAATAGGATTGTTTTCATCATAATTTATTCCATTGACGGTGACATTATATCCATCACCAATACAGCCATTGTATGATTCTGTTTCGTTAATGACGTTATTAAAAAGTAAGTTGATATTTACGATACTGTCGCAACCGTTGGAGCTATTCAATATTTCAGTTCCAGTAGGATTAGTTTCATTGTAATTCGTTTCGTTGATGATGACATTATAACCATCCCCTGCGCATCCTATATAAGTTTCTTGGACAGAAATACTAGGATTATAAATTAGATTAACGGTCACAATAGAATCGCATCCATTGGAGTCAATTAAATTTTCTGTACCAGTAGGATTCGTTTCGTTGTAAGGAACTCCGTTTAGGATAATTTGGTATCCGTCCCCTTCACAACCTATATAATTCTCCTGCCCCGTTGTGTTTGGAAGGAAGTTTAAACTTATGGTAATAACGGAATCACAACCACCACCACTGATAAGCGTTTCAGTTCCAGTAGGATTAGTTTCATTGTAATTAGTTCCATTGACGATGACATTGTAACCGTCTCCTTCACAACCTTGATAATCTTCGGATTCGATGATGACCTCATTAAAAAGAAGTTGTATGGTAACGATGGAATCACAGCCTGTGACACTGGTCAAAGTTTGTACGCCAGTAGGATTATTTTCATCATAAACAATATTATTGACGGTGACATTATATCCATCTCCAATGCAGCCATTGTATGATTCCGTTTCGTTAATTGGGTTATAGAAAATTAAGGTGACATTAATGATACTGTCGCATCCGTTGGAGCTAGTCAATGTTTCGGTTCCAGTAGGATTAGTTTCATTGTAATTCGTTTCGTTGACGATGACATTATAACCATCCCCTGCGCATCCTGTATAAGTTTCTTGAATAGAAATACTAGGATTATAAATTAGGTTAACGGTCACAATAGAATCGCATCCATTGGAGTCAAATAAATTTTCTGTGCCAGTAGGATTCGTTTCGTTGTAAGGAATTCCGTTTAGGATAATTTGGTATCCATCCCCTTCACAACCTACATAATTCTCTTGCCCCATTGTGTTTGGAAGGAAATTTAAACTGACATTAATAACGGAATCACAACCACTTGCGCTGATAAGCGTTTCAGTCCCAGTGGGATTACTTTCATTGTAATTCGTTCCATTGACGATGACATTGTAACCGTCTCCTTCACAACCTTGATAATCTTCGGATTCGATGATGACCTCATTAAAAAGAAGTTGTATGGTAACGATGGAATCACAGCCTGTGACACTGGTCAAGGTTTGTACGCCTGTAGGATTATTTTCATCATAAACAATATTATTGACGCTGACATTATATCCATCTCCAATACAACCATTATAAGATTCTGTTTCGTTAATTGGGGAATTAAAAATTAAGTTGACATTGATTATACTGTCGCAACCATTGGAGCTCGTCAATGTTTCTGTTCCAAAAGGATTGCTTTCATTGTAATTAGTTCCGTTGACCAGGACATTATAACCATCTCCTGCGCAACCTACATAATTCTCTTGCTCCGTTGTGTTTGGAAAGAAGATTAAACTGAGGTTAATAATAGAATCACAACCACTCGCGTTGATCAGCGTTTCAGTTCCAGTAGGATTATTTTCGTTATAAATATTCCCGTTGACAATGACACTATATCCATCACCAAAACAGCCTTCATAATATTCTTCAGACAAGAGAGAAGCATTATAAACTAAATTGATGCTTACAATAGAGTCACATCCATTAAAACCTACTAAGTTTTCTATTCCTGTTGGATTATTTTGATTGTAAATATTTCCGTTAACCACAATACTGTATCCATCCTCTTCACAACCAGTATAATTTTCTTCACCATTTAAGATAGTATTGTCTGAATTGAGAGTGATGACGTCGCTATTGTTAAAACAAAAGGTAGCAGGATCATCTATCCTAACATAGTAAGTTCCTTGACAAAGTCCTGTAGCGGTACTCATTCCAGTACTATTTAAATTATCGACAAAGACTTCATTTCCGATTTGATCGAACCAGGTATAATTCCTTGGGCCACTAATGGTGATGTTTGCTTTAAGAATTCCATCACATATTCCATTACAACTTGGATTCTGAACTACAGAAATTATTGGAGCTTCATCCTCACAGCATACAGCAAGAAAACTGACACTAGCTTCGATATTATCGGCTTCAGTACAACTGGGACTGTTCCAATCTCCGCTTGAATAATCAGAATAAACATATACCGATACAGATAGATCATCTCCAGTCGTAAGATTCCCTCCATTCGAAGGACATTCACGAACACTGACGGTCCAACAAAAATCGATATCAATATTTGCACCACATGCATCTCCCCAATTGTCTCCAGGGTCGTTCGGATCATTACCAGGAGTCGATCCTGATCCTGCGTGTTCAAATGCGAAACCTGGTCCAAAGGTGTCGCCACTTTGTGTTCCTATCCAGGATTCTGACCAAACCCAAGTACCTCCTGATGATGGACAAGTATTGACTGGTAGAATAGGGGTTAAGGTGGATAAATCCCAACCGGGACCAAGTTCAGGAATAACACTATGTACCCAAGAAATACCTTGGGTTACCCATGAATCTAAACTAAAACAAAATTCAACATTTTGTCCACCGGTATATTGTCCACCATTGGGAGAAGGATTAAAAGTTAAAAAACTATTTTGGACACAACCGTTGCAGAATTGAAAAGTTAAATCTATAGTCACAATAGAATCACAACCAGCTGAACTAGCTAGTGTTTCTGTACCAGAAGGATTATTTTCATCATAGGTTACATTATTAACACTGACAGAATACCCATCTCCAAGACATCCAGAATAATCTTCTGTCCCAGAGAGTCCACTATTGAAAATTAGATCTATAGTCACGATAGAATCGCAACCATCAGGAGTCGTCAATGTGATGATCCCGCTGGGATTTGTTTCATTATAAATTATTCCATTCACAAATACTCCGTATCCATCTCCACTGCAACCATTATAATTTTCTTCTCCATATCTTAATGTGTCGATAATAGGAGTTATACTATTCGCAAAACAAAGGGTAGCAGGATCTTCATCCTTGACATAATAAGTACCCATACAAAGATCTGTTGCAATACTAGTCCCGGTACTATTCATATTATCGACAAAAATTTCATTTCCATCCAGATCATACCAAATATAATTTCTAGGTCCTACATTATTACTGGTTGCCTGTAAAACAGCATTACAGCCACTTTCGCAACTTTCATTTTGTAAAATTATAACGGTAGGTGGAATATCTTCACAGCAATTGAGGAGATAGTCAAATTCAAACTCCACATAAGAAATATTTTCACATCCTTGGTAATCCGAGATACCAGTTTGTCGATCAGAAAAGACTTCGACTTGTATGGAAAGATCAGTCTCTGATTCGCTTGAAGGACAGCTTTTAGTATTGATTAACCAACAAAAAGTTAAAGGAGGCATATCTGGATTTTCTAAGGTACAATAATCTCCAAGATTATCTCCAGGATTATTATTATCAGAACCAATGCTTTCAAAAGCAAAGCCGGGACCATAGGTTGCGAGACCAGACCCTAGAAGGCCCCCCTCCCAACTTTCAAACCAAGACCAAGTACCATCGGTAGTAGTACAAGTAGTTACCGGAAGAACAGGAGTCAAAGTAGATAAATCCCACCCCGATCCAAATTTTGGGATAACACTATGGAGCGGATT
Organism: uncultured Saprospiraceae bacterium; assembly: GCA_964441245.1. GTDB lineage: Bacteria > Bacteroidota > Bacteroidia > Chitinophagales > Saprospiraceae > JALZUU01. The sequence goes on from CAYTVR010000061.1 coordinate 15,178, forward strand.
TAAAAAAGGAAAGCCTTGAGTATCCCATCTTTGCAAAGTATAACAAAATTCAACCCTTTGATCAGGGCCGTATACTTGACCAATTGGAAGAGGATCAACAGAAATAGAATCCTCCTTAGCACAAGAACTACAGAAACGGAAATCCAGAAAAATATTAACAATAGAATCACAACCAGTAGAACTAGTTAATATTTCTGTACCGTTAGAATTACTTTGATCATAGACTACATTATTGACGGTGACAGCATACCCATCTCCGAGACAACCAAAATAATATTCTTCCCCTGTTATACTGGTAGCATTAAATGAAATGGCATTGCTGTTGGCAAAACAAGATGAGGAGGGATCTTCGTCTCTTACAAGATAGGTTCCTATACATAATCCTGTGAAAGTACTCATTCCGGTACTATTCAAACTGTCGGCAAAAACTACATTACCAGCTTGATCTAACAAAATATAGTTTCTAGGGCCAGTATTATTACCAATGACTTGCAAAGAACCATTACAACCTTCGATACAGCTTTCATCTTCTATGATGTTAAGAGTAGGTATTGCATCAGGACAACAAACTAGGAAATAATCAGCAGATGCCTCAATGTCATCATCTCCAATACAACCAACACCTGTCCAATCTCCACTTTGGAAATCTGCATATACTTGGACATCAACAGAAAGGTTATTTGGGTTTTCTGTGTTACCATCAAGACATTGAAGTGTACTGATGGTCCAACAAAAGTCGATATCAATATCCGCGCCACATCCATCTCCAAAATTGTCTCCGGGGTTAGTTGGATCATTACCTGGATTTGACCCCGGTCCTGCGTGTTCAAACCCGAAACCGGGCCCAAAGGTGTCGCCACTTACCGTTGCTATCCAGGGCTCTGACCAAGTCCATTGCCCTCCAGATGTCTCACAAGTATTAACTGGAAGAATCGGAGTCAAGGTGGATAGATCCCAGCCTGGACCAAATTTAGGAATGACAGCATGCACCCAATTAACTCCTTGACTTACATCCCAAGAGTTTAAGCTATAACAAAACTCTATGTTTTGTCCACTGGCATATTTTCCATTGTTTGGACCGGGACTTGCGGTAAAGTCATAATCTGAAACACAAGTGTTACAATCTCGAGTAGAACCAATTTCCAAGGTGAAATCTTCCATATCATTTATGTCTTCACCGGCAATCTGTAGATGGTATAGGTTTCCTTCTGTAAGATCAAAAATACTATTTCCGATAGAACAATCAATTGGAGTCAATCCATTACAACCATTTGTATAGAGGGTAAGATATGCTGTATTCCAAAAACCACCTCCATTGATAGTTATACTTACATTTATTCGATTGCTACTCGCAATAAAAGTTACCCAAACATCTGAAGAGACTCCATTGGGAGGAATACAATCTGGATTTATAGGATAGTTTGGGCTAGGTGTGGCACCGATATTGGACAAGGAAACTACAGTAGGAGCGACTCCCGGGAAATCGCATGGGTCTGGCGGTTGCAAAAAACCTAAATCTAGCGCAGTAGAGCACTCATTATGTTCTTGAGCGTGTATTGATTCAGTCGATAAAAAGAAAAAAGAGCTGATCAAAAGTAAAGTATAGATAAGTCGCTTAATCGAAAATCTAATAATAGGTGTAATGATAGTAAACATCTGTTGGTTCATCTTGAACATGTTTTGTGTTGGCTATTGTAAGTTTCCTGTTTTTTGCTGAAAAGCAGGGATTTGGTTGAATTGAAAATGAAATTCTTGACAACTAAAAACTAGTTGACTTTTGGATAAAATTTATTGATGGTATTCAAAGAATAAGAAATACTGACTTCGTGTGTATTACCGAATTCTGGTCCAAAATTATTATTGAAATATCGATCAAAACTATACCCTATTTTGATGAGGTGATTGAAGCCGATATTTTTTCCAAGAATGACTCCTGCTTCTACATGTACATTTTTGGCTGTAGAGCCACCAAGACCTAACCAGAAATTATTATTCATACTCAAGCGAACATTAAAATCTGTGTTGACTGGAGCATTTTGTACATATTTAAACCAGATAGAGGATTCAAGAAAAGTGGTTTTAGAAAAGTTTTTTTGCCAGCCTAATAGGGCATAATAATGACGAACTCTTTTGGTTTTTAATGCTTCTTGAGCGGAAGAAAAATTTAGGTCTAATCCAAATAATTGAGGGATTGAAATACCTCCATATATCAAATCATTCTCAAGTAACCCCTTTTGTATATTGCGGTAGTAAAAAATGCCCATACCGACATCTGGGTAGATTTTGGTCAGGTCATTTTGTTTACTGATATCGCTTTCATCTTGTAATTTTAGACTTTGGGTATTGATTCGATATTGCACCATGCCGATGTTAAGTCCAACCGAAAAACCACCTAGCTTAGGATCAGGAGAGATTAAACCTGCAATTCGACCATAAAAGCCAGTAAAGCCTGTAGGATCGGTATCATCATGAATCAAATAGGCTCCTGTAATCAAATTAACGGCTTGTTTAGTGTTGAGTAAGTACTCGCCTTGAAGCATTTGAGTTTTAGGGGCAGGATTGATATTCGCCCATTGTTGGCGATAAGAGGCGCCAAATGACAAGTTGTTTCCAAAATTATAATAATCCTTATGGACAGAAGCGGGATTAATAAATCCTTGGTAATCACGATATTGAGTAAAGAGTGGTAACTGTTGAGCCATCGGTTCCATCAGAAAAACCAAAAGAAATATAAGGCTAAAATAATATTTCATGGAAAGTAGCTTTCGTTTTGTGGTAGAAATGATTCATCTCACTTAACAAGATATTGGTGAAGATAAAAAAATATATAAAAATAATTGCATTGTTTGCTTTGGAATATCTAAATAGTTAAACCTGAGGTCTCTCGAATTTTATAGCTATTTATATTGAAAAAATAAGATATGATGGAGGTACAAAAGCAAATCCCGAACTTTCTTTCGAAAATTCGGGATGAGTTTTATTTTAAGGAGTTAGTTGATCGAATATGAAAATTTATTCTGCTGCTACTTCAGCATTATACTCTTCGATTACTTTAATGATAAGAGATGGCTTTTCATTTTCTAATTGTCCTTTAAGGAAATTACCTAATTTTTTCTTTTTCTTTCGTTTGAAATTACCATATTCTCCGTTGGCGAATTTTTCAGAAACAACAGGCGCATCTCCAATCCATTTTTCAATGTTGACGCCTTCCATCATCTTTAATTTTCCTTTTGACTTTCCTTCTTTTTGGATAAAGTATTCTGGGTGCGATCTTAAATCTTCATAAATTTCATCAAAGCTAATTCCTGAAGCAACTGATGGTGGATAGCCATATCCTTTATAAACGGTAATCGTACCTTCTACTACTTTTTCTAATAAAGTAAAAGTAGGTAAAGATTTCAAAGTGCTACTATGATCTCCTCTTCCTGCCATCATTACTTTCTGTGTTTCGTAATAAGAACCTTGTGATTCATAACCAACAAGTTCTTTTGCTTTGTATTTCTTTTTTTGCTTTCTTTTAATCTTTTTTTCCTCTTTTAATTCTCGATCAAAAACAGAAATAGATTTTTGATAAGACCAAGGATAACGGCTATTGTATTCCATAGCTTTTTCTACCGTAGAGCCATCTTTTAAATGCAGCACAACATCTACTCTTTCAGATTGAGCAAAAATAGAGGTACTTAAAAAGCATAAAAGGCTGATAGCTAATAAAATTTTTTTCATTTTTTTGTCTTTTTGTTAGGAAATTATGAATATGTTTTGATAAACAATCGCAAAATACAAATTCTAACGATAATTATTTTCATTTATACTAATTATAACAATGTATTAACTAAAATCAAAAAAGCCCGATTCCGAAGAATAAGGCTTTTTCTTTGTTGTTGTAATTGTATATAATAAGTATCTAAGAGATTTTTTAAGTGATTTTAATAGAATTAAGTCTAAATTTTGAATGTCTATTTTTGCAGATGAAAGCAAATTTGAGTTTCAATTGTTAAAAATATTAACGAAGTAAAATGACTGATCCCATTGCTTTTAACTTTCCTTTATCATTTTTTTGGCCTGGCCAGACGGTACCATCTTCAAAAATGGCCTTAGCTTTCCAAACATAAACATCCTGAGGCATTAACTTACCATTATAGGTACCATCCCATGCTTCCGCAGGTTGACCATCTTCGGTCAATTCTTGTGATTCCCAAATCAACTGACCATAGGTAGAAAAAACTCTGATTTGATATTCCTTTATACCGACTCCTTTGGGTCTAAATAATCGTACATCGCCAATTCCTTGCTCAGGTGAAAACCCATTTGGTATAAATAAACCTTTGATAGTGGTCGGCAACAAAGAAAGAAGAGTATCATGGACACATCCATATTCTGTACTTGCTTCTAAATAAATTTGTCGATTACCATTGTTGTTGTATCGATGAGTAGGAGAGAAGTCCTCCGAGGTTGTTCCATCTCCAAAATCCCAAAAGAAGAAATCCGCAAATTGAGATTGATTATCAAATTGAAAAACGCCCGTCCCTTGATTGCCAATAGTTTCCTCAATAGGCTCAAAACTAGCAATTGGTGTTTCATTGACTTGGACCAAATTTGGAATATACATGGTGTCGTAACAAGTCTCCGCAATATTGACAATTAGTTCCACATTAAAATTTCCAGCTTCTTCAAATACATGTCTTGGCGTTCGATCATCAGTGATGTTTCCATCCCCAAAATTCCAAGCAAAATTTTCCGCATGGATAGATTGATTAACGAATTCAACCGTTAATGGAGCACAACCTTCTTTCTCTCCGATTTCAAAATCAGCCTCTGGTTTTGGATATACGGTCAAATATTCTGCAGTTGTATCTTGGCAACCAAATTCATTGACCGCAATCATTTTTACATTAAAGTCTCCACTTGAATTATAGGTGTGTGTAGGATCATTAAAGTTAGAGTTGGTATCATCACCAAATATCCATTGGAAACCACTTGCGCCTTCAGAAAGATTTTCAAAATAAATATCCGCAGGCACTCCGCAAACTTGTTCTTTTTCAAAATCAAAAATGGCTTCTGGAACAGGATTTACTAAAATGTTTAGCAAGGAGGTATCATGAAAGCAGCCAAAGTTATCTGTGACTCTTAAGGTTACTTCAAAAGTTCCGGCCTCTTCAAAAACATGATTTGGATGTTCAGAAATGGAGGTGTTTCCATCACCAAAATCCCAAGAGAAAAAGGCTACATTTTCAGAAGTACTTTCAAAATTAATCGAAAGTGGAGCACAACCAAAAGTGACCGGTGCGTCAAAGGTTGCGGTTGGTAAATCTCTTACGGTGATCGTCGAAGTAAAAATGCTTGGACATTGATTCGCAGTAGATAAACCTCTCAATGTAACAGTGTATTCACCTGGTTCGTCGAATACATGTGTTGGGTTGACTAAGCTAGAAGTATCGCCATCTCCAAAGTCCCAGAAGTTGCCGAAGGTATTCTCCGATAAGTTGTCAAAAGTGATTTCCTGTCCAAGGCAAACGAACGGGTTATGTATAAAGCTAACCTCAGGTGAAGGAATGGTTGTAATTTCAAATGTTGTTGTGTCGTATCCGCAATCGCTATAAGCGTATTGGATAATGGTATAGGTTCCTGGTTCTTCAAAAGTATGAGATGGGTTGGTTATGGAAGAAGTATTTCCGTCCCCAAAATTCCACTCCACCACCGCACCGGGCGTTGAGTAATTCGTAAAGTCAACCGTAAGCGGCGTACAACCAAAATCATCCGAAGCTTGCATAAAAGCTTGGACCATTGCAGGTTCTACGACAATGTCTTTCAGTACAGTATCGGCACCACAAATATTGGATGCAATCAGCATGGCGGTATAGGTCGTTGTTGTTGTGTCAGTAGTATAAGTCTGTAAATCAGGTAGTGCTTCTGTAGAAATATTTCCGTTACCGAAATCCCAAAAATAACTGGTGATTCCTCCGGTAGAGGTATTGGCAAAATCAATGATCAAGGGCGAACAATCCGTTTGTGGTGAAATACCTATTTCTGCATTGGCCAAAGGATGTATGGTAACGATTTGTTCGAAAGAACTCATCCCGCAAATATTAGTTACCGTCAAGGTAATCACATAGGTGGTATCATTGACTCCTGCATTAAAAAATACGGCACCCGGATTTTCTTCTGTACTAGTTTGGCCGTCGCCAAAAGTCCAAAAGTAGGAGAGGCCTTCACCAAAACTTTGGTTATTCATATTGAGGTTTAAACCTCCACATGCGGCTAAGGTATCTGGTACGAAAAAAGCATTTGGTACATCTGTAATCGTAATCGGTCTACGGATGGTATCCCAACAGCCAAATTCATTTTCTATTTTTAATAAAACATTATATTCACCAATAGATGCGAAACTATGACTTGGCGCAAATTCGTTAGATGTATTTCCATCATCAAAATCCCAAACCGCTTGATAATTTCCTGGTGATAAATTATTCAGTTGTATTGCTTCATTTCTACAAGCGAGTAGAGGCATATCAAAATTTGGTTCTACCAATGGATTGACAGTAACCTGTCGAGTGTCTTCATTATAGCAACCTGTAGTTGGTTCAATAAAAGAATATTTTAGCGTATAACTTCCTTCATTTACAGTGGCCGGATCAAATCCAATTGGAGCAGAACTGGTTAATCCTTGTCCTTCCCAAGTTCCTCCTTCTGGACTATATCCTTGAAGTAATCTTGTTTCTTTTCCATAGCAAAAAGCTAAATCATTTCCAGCTTCTACTGCTGGTAGAGCATTGACTATGATTAGGATACTATCATTCACTTCGCAATTTCCAGTACCGATACTGTAAGTCACTAAATGTGATCCAGGACCAGCGGCTACAGGATCAAAAGTACTTCCACTCAAACCAGTCGAAGCAGATAACCAAAAACCTCCACTAGGAAAAGCATTTAAAGCCAAATCCCATGCTGGTTCATCAATACAAACAGTTCGATCATTACCTGCAAAAATCTCTGTTGGTGGAATCAATTCTACATTGGCTTGAGTGATATTGGAGCAACCAAAGTTGTCGGTATAACTATAGGTGAATACATAAAATCCAGCGGTTCCCGTTGCCATTGGATCAAAGAAATTATTGAATACCCCAGGCCCCGTCCAAGTACCACCGGTCGGTGTAGTGTATGGCAATCTAACCATTCCTGGCGTTCGACAATAAGTCGTATCGCTGGTCGTCAAAATAGGTTGAGGATGTACCACGATTTCTAAATCATCACTGGCAATACAACCATTGTCATCTGTAAAAGTATAAGTAAAATGATAGGTTCCTTTCCCAGATGCACTGGGTAAAAAATCATTGCCATTCAATTGGCCACCATCATGAGCAATCCAAGTTCCACCTTCGGGAGTTGGCGTTAATGACAAGCTTGTTTCTGTACTACAAATTTCTTGATCTTGTCCAGTATTCACTTGTGGTAAAGGATGTACAATGATTTGTAAATTTTCGCTTACAGTGCAATTACCAACTCCAATGGAATAAGTGAGAATATGTGTGCCCTCACCAGCCAATGTAGGATTGAAAATATGATCGAAAAGTCCATCACTTCCATTAGCAGACCAAGTCCCATTCGTAGGAGTGGTGGATAAAGATAAATCAATGATTGTTGCATCTAAGCAAATTTCTATATCTGCAGGAAGGGTAATGTCTTGTGGTGCAATTAAAGTGATGTTTACGTTTGTGGTATTGGTGCAATTATTCCCGTTGGTATAACTATAAACTAACGTATATACCCCAGGCCCGTTGACCGCTTGCGGATCAAAATTATTTCCACTGACTCCAGGTCCAGTCCAAGTTCCATTCGCAGGTGTAGCGATAGGAAGTTGTACTAAATTTGGTGTGTTACAATAAGTCGTATCATTGACGAATATTTCAGGAAGAGGAGTGACTTCTATTTGGAAGTTTTTACTATTTGAACAATTGGTCGTAGGATTTGTAAAGGTATAACTTAAGGTATGTACTCCCAATCCAGCAAGAGCTGGTTGGAATGAATTTCCTTGAATACCACTTCCGCTCCAGGTACCACCAGCTGGTGTAGTATTTTGACTTAAATCAAAATTAACTGCATTGATACATAATAATTGATTGTTCGGAAGTGTAATGTTTGGTAAGGCATTTACTGTAATGATTTTAGTGTCTTCATCTACACAAATACCTTGTCCAACTGAGTAAGTCAATACATGAGTACCCACTCCAGCAATGGTTGGATCAAAATCACCAGAGGCATCAATGATTCCCGGTCCTATCCAAGTTCCACCCGTTGGTGTAGCGGTATTAATGGTCGTAGTTTCGTCATCAATACAAAGCATTTCTGGTGCACCAGCTTCTGCCACAATATTTGCTTCGATAGTGATGGTTAAACTATCTATATTGGTACAAGTTGTTGTAGGATCTGTATAACTATAATACAATTGATACTCACCAACTCCAGGAGTATTGGCGACATTAAAAGAACCCCAAGCCGTGACACCTACTCCTGTCCAGATTCCTCCGAAAGGAGTATATCCACTTAAGGAAATATTAGATGGAACATCACATAATGTTTGGTCTGGTCCTGCATCTACTTCTGGTAATTCACTAACTATAATGGTCTTGGTATCTGAATTTGTACAATTAAATTCATCTTGGAAAGTATAGGTTAAAGTATAAACTCCTTCTCCTGATGCTTCTGGATCAAAAACATTATTTCCAATTAAAACACCATTGTTATTGATCGTCCAAGTACCGTTTGCAGGTGTTCCTCCCGAAATTAGTAGAGGCGCATCTTGTATACAAGCATTTTGATTGGCTCCAGCTTCGACAGTGGGTAAAGAACGAACCGTTACCGTCATATTATCTTGTATCGAACAACTGCCGTCACCATAAGTATAAGTCAAGATATTGGCTCCAATGTTATTTTCTGAAGGCGTGAATAAGCCGTCTTCATCTACTCCGTCTCCAGACCAAGTCCCACCCGAAGGAACGGCATTTAGTGAAAACGAAGCAGCATTGGCACATAGACTTAGATCAGGATCTAAAGTCAAAGTACCTGGTTCAACGATGACAAAAGTATCTTGATAAACTGCTGATCCACATTGATTGATCAGGGTCGCCGAGACAATGTATTCGCCAGGAGTATTATAAACAATATTAGTAGGATATTGATCAGAAGAAGTGGCTGGACTAGCTCCAGGGAAACTCCAGTCATAGCTGGAAATGCTTCCTCCATTTTCAATATATTCTATGTTATCTTCATCAAAATTTAGAACAGCTGTTTCGCAAAAATCTGGGATAGGATCGAAAACGATTTCTGGGACACCAGCAAGTACAAAAGTGGTATCCCATTTTTCAGTAGTACATTTATTGGTGACTCTTAAGTCTACTTCGTACTCACCAGGTTCTGTGATTAAAATTTCGAAATCGGTACTAGTAGCTGTGCTGCCATTATAATATTCCCAACCAGTGGGTGGATCTACAATCCATTCATAGGTGATGCTGTCGCCGCTCGACAAATTAGTAAAACTAGCGATGGCTGGAGCACACTCATTTAAGCCAGGTGGATTGGAAGCATTGGCAACAGTTGCGGTGGCATCTGCTACTGGTGCTTCCAATACATTAATGACTTGTGAAGCAGAATAAACTCCACATGCCTGGCTGTTTAAAATCATAGTCAGGGTATAGTCCCCTGGTATCAGGAATTCAATTTCAAGTTCGTCAGAACTAAATAAATTACCATCTTCGATTTCCCAGTGTACGCCAGGTACCCCGGGAGTGATGGTCCAACTTGGTGTCAAGGTGGTGCCACAGGTAGATGGATTTCCACTGATCACTTCTCCAATTCCAGTGGAACCATTGGAAAAGGAAAAGTCGTCGAATTCACAACCAAAAGTCTGTCCGCCTTCTACAAGTAAAACAGGTTGTGGTGGAGAACTCAACTCAATCGGTTCAATCGTTGCTTGCGAAGACCCACAAGGGTTGGTCGCTACGATTTGAATGTCAAAAGCATTTTCATAATTACTGGTTGTTGTGTTGATATCGCAGGAGGTTTCTAAAAAGGTATAAGAGTATTCTGTTGGTATATTTTCTTGAGTAAAAGTATCGACTAAGATACCCGCTATGTATACATTATAATTGGTTCCAGTTGGGTTGTTGTCTGTTCCGAAAATTGGAAAAGTAATCGTAGCAGGTACACAGAGACCAACGGTATTTCCAGGATTCGCCATTCCGACAGAAGGATTACTACCATTGTAAAAAAGATAGCTAGTGATTGCATTACATCCGTAAAGTGAGGTAGTGGTCACGGTGATCGTATAATATCCGAAGCCACTATAGTCATGATCTAAGATGGTTGCTGCTGAAAAAGTAGTATTATCGTAATTTTCAATGCTGCCATCTCCCCAATTGATTTCATATCCTACGTTTGTGGATAGGGTAGAGGAGGCATTGAAAATAGAAAGCGTTGCATCAGGCGAACCGCTACATAATCGAATCTGATTGCCTTGCATAATGGCTTGTCCCGGTAGGACACCAATAGATGGATCTGCTTTTGGTTGAACCACAATATTTTGTGTGGCACAAGCGACTCCGTTTTCTAATTGAGTAATGGTATAAGAAATAGGAATCGTAGTTGCTGGAAAAATATAAAAAGGATTATTCCCACTTGCGTCAATGATTCCATCTCCATTCATATCCCAGGTATAACTGCCCGGATTATTGGCAGTCATTTGGACGGAAGTCAGACCACAAGGAGTATTATTAGATACATTAAAACCACATTGCCCGTAGCTTTCCATACCACAAAGAAGTAGTAAGGTACAGAGGGGAATAACGATTTTGAATTTTGTAAAAATTTTCATCCTATACTTTTTTAGCTGTTCTTTTATTTAGTGTTAAGGTGTTCAAGTGTTAGTGTTTTAGTGTGTGTGTTAATGATAGGTGCGTTAGATGAGTTCCTAACACTTTAATACGTTAGCACCATAACACTAATTAGAAAAAGTTGAGGCAGTCTAATACTCGTTTTCCGGATCTTCTGCTGCTTCCGCCGAATATACCAGGAGCATCATTGAGGGTCCATCGAAAGGCGAGTTCGAAAACACCTCCTGCTCTTGGTCCCACTCCGGTGGTATTGGTATCATAACTAAAGCCGACGAAGAAATTATTTTTAGCTCGTCCGCCTTTGTTGATATATGCACCGACTGCTAGGATAAGCGCATTGGTATGTTTAGCAAAAGAAATAGCATTTCTATTTTGATAAGAACCGCCAACATAAAATCCTTCATACATTAAATACAAGCCATAGGTAAATACTTGCAAACTGTGTTTGAAGTCTAATAATTGTTCCCCTTGAATGTCATATTTTATATTTGGAGAAATGGCAATTTTTTGTTTACCTGCGTTGAAAAAGATCATAGGTAGAATAGATCCCCAGTGAGCGGTCAATCTTGGATAGGTTCGCGTGTTGAGATTTTGAAAAGATTCATTACCGCTGTTTTTTATAAACATGTAAGGGGCGTGGTTTAGGCTGATGCCTAAACTATTATGAGTATCTTTAAATCGTAATTTTCCTAAATTTAAGTCTGTTTTGAATCGCCATAAAAATCCCATGTTGAAATCACCAAATGATATTCGATCCACAGTAGGAATAGCACTAGTAGGATAGATGACTCCATAAACAGGATCTAGTTGATCTGAAAAAATAATTTTCGACCAGTCCACTGATTTTTGAACCCATTGACCTTGCATACCAAAATGGATACTATGGTTTTGCATCGGAATGATGTAGGCATAAGAAAAACTAACGGCTGTTGTGGCTAACTTTGCAATTCCCTCTTCATCTCTGAAAAGACTGAATCCAAGACCACTTCGGATAGCGGGCTCTTGCCATTCGATGGAGGCGCCCAAAGTTTTAAAACCGTGATCTACCTGTACCCATTGGGCGCGATAAATCCCTGCAAAACTCAAACCTGCTTCCATGCCCGTCATGGCCGGATTGAGATACATCCGGTTGGCATAAAACTGTGAAAAAGAAGGGTCTTGCGCATGGATTTCCTGACTAAAAGACAGGAGCATACCGATAGCAAAACACCAGGTGTACAATTGCTTCATGGCTTACATTTTTTAAAAAGTAAGAAGTATGTGTAGAATAAAATTTTTCGTTTAGACCTGCACAAAAGCGCAGCTAAACCGGAGGGACTTAGTCGTTAAATTGGATATGTCCATGGGGTTTTAGATACGGATTAGTATTGTTATGATAACAAAATCCGTTGAAGATCTACTAGACCTTCTATCTATGATTCATGGTTATGGTGTGCATTCTAACTTATTGGGGGATGTAAATACGGGATTATAATAAAACATGTTCGGAGGGGAAGAATCTAAAAGAGGGGATCAGTATCTTGGAGGGATTGATATTGAAGATTCATTTTATAAATTACAATTATTATTCCAAGATGATGAAATGATGGAAAAAAGCGAGTAAAATAGAGGGTTTTAACATTTGAAGAGAATGATGAGCAACAAAAGTGGAAAATGATTGTTGGCCTATCAAAATAAAATAATGTGGATTTAACAATAATAAATGTGGTGGTCAGTTGGGGAGCGGTTATATTGATTTGGTTGGTGCAATTGGTACATTATCCAACGTTTCGATACATAGATGCCGATCAATTTCAAGATTTTCATCAGCATCATACTCATTCGATTACTTTAATAGTGATGCCTTTGATGTTGATTGAGTTAGGTTTAGCAATTTACTTGATGTGGCAGAGTAATTTTGGGAAGATAGAAATCATAGCCTTTGCTTTGGTTGTTGGCGTTTGGTTGAGTACCTTTTTAATACAAATTCCATTACATCATGCATTGAGTGATGGTAAGAATTTGACGATTATTGATAAATTGGTAGCTTCAAATTGGTGGAGGACATTTCTATGGACGGTAAAAGCTTTATTATTAAGTTGGTTTGTAAATTAGCTGAGAAAGAAAGTATTTAGGTTTAGTTTATATGATATACTTTCTGTTTCCATCTTTAATATATATTATCTTTCGTATATTAGTAAGGAAAACGTTTTATAATAGTTGTTTTTTAACCTTATGAGATCATTAAGCGAACTAAAACGAGCGTTAAAAGAGCTCGTCCCTAAAGGAAACGATGTTGCTATAAAAGGCATCAAGCAGTACTTACCAGTAAATACTTCTAAGTATAATTCTATCATTGAATTAGAATCAAGGTTTAGAGATAACCATTCAAAGTTACTTAAGCGAGTGATTAATGATGAGCTTGCTAATTTGGAATCGAATCGAATTAGAGAAGCCATATTATTATTCATTGATAGCTTAGAGGATGCGGACTTTGTAGAACCTAAACAAGGTCCAGACAAAAAGAGTAAATACCAAACAGGCAAAATTTTATATCGAATACCTAACATTATGCAGGTAGATGTAGAATGTCCTTGCATCATTCGAATCGCATTTGATGAAGAAACATTGACCTATGACTTAAGCATTCAACTTGGTGATGAAATAAAAGAGTTAAAACGAATTTCTGAAGTGATGAGTGTGGAGTTGATTGATCCATCGGACTTTACCCCTTTTAAAATTAAATCTTTTTCCGAACCTATTCAGTTTGTAGATGAGGATGATTATACGGAATGGAAATATTTTGTCACTCCTTTAATGGCTGGTGAGTTTTCCTTATTACTAAAGGTTTCTATTATTGAAATGAAAATGGGTAAGGAACGGAAGAGAGATATCGTTTTACAAGAACAAGTTCAAATCATTACAGAGACTCCGATTCCCAATGAAGAAATAACGTTTAAGACACATAGTGAAACCATTAATAGAATGGGAGATCAAGTTGTTAGCCAGAATCAAGTTTACCCAACTGGTACTGGTAAGGTAACTCTTCCAAAAATGAAAGAACCTGCTAGAAAGAGTGTATCCGCTAAAATGAGGAATTGGCAAAAAGGACTTGCCACTATGCTTATGCTATTAGTAGGTGCTAGTATTGGATGGGCAATTCCAGGTGTTAGAGAAGAAATTAGATGGATCAATACAGCCTATGTGAAAAATAGTAAAACAGCTTTTGAATCTTATAAAAAGCAATATCCGGAAAGTCAAAGAATTAAAATTATTGAGCAAAGGATTGAGGATTTTGAATGGGAAGAATATTTGTCTGCCACTCCAGAAACGAAAGAAAAAGAATTAAAAGATTACAAAGCAAAGTATGATCTTGAATCAGGTCGTCATTATGAAAAAGCTTTAGAAGAAATTAAAAAAATAAATAAGGATTCTTCAACGATTACCCAAGTAAAGAAAGGCGTTTCCCAAAAGGAAAAAGAAAGTACTTTAAAAAATAAATATACTCAATTAATCGAAAAAGCTACGCTTTACTTTAATCAAGGAAAATATAAAAAGGCTTTAGGAATATATCAACAGGCGAAAGAGATATTAAAAGAAAACGCTGAAGCTAATGAAGGAATTAGAAAATGTAAAGAACAAATTTATTTAGCCGAAAAAGAGAAAAATCAAAGTGTTCAAGAAGATGTAGTTGTAATAAAGGAACAGGAGTCGCCAGCTGAAAAGCAAGAAGTAGAGATATCTGAAAAAGCAAGTCCAGAAGCAAACATAGAAATCAAAAGACAAGAAACAAAGACAGCAGTAATAAAAAAAGAGGCATTAGAAAAACAGGAAGAGGAGAAAGAAAAAGAGTTGACTAAAACTATTGAGAAAATAGAATCGGGTTCTTTCTCAGATGTTCGAGATCAAGAAATCTATAATTGGAAATTAATGGAAGATGGAAAAAAATGGATGACTCGGAATTTGAATTTTAATACTCCTGATTCCTATTGTGTTGATGAACAAGAAGCCAATTGTCAAAAATATGGACGACTTTATACTTGGGATGCGGCTCAACAGGCTTGTCCTACTGGTTGGCGACTGCCAAGCGATGAAGAGTGGGATAACCTAAGAGCATTATATGGAGGATCAAATAAAACTTACCGCTTTTTAAAAGCAAGAAAAAATGGCTTCCTTCTTTCTTTTGGAGGCAAACGAACACCTGATGGGGCCTATGATGGTCTTAATAATCTTGGATATTTTTGGAGTCAAACAGAAAAAAATACAGAGGAAGGCTGGGTTTGTCATTTTAGCAAAATTTATAGCAATATCCGTAAATATGAATATGACAAAAACTGGGGATTTTCATGTAGATGTATTCAAGATTGATGGTTTGTATAATAGTGTAGAAGTTGTTTTATAAAAAAAATATTTCACAAGTATTTTTCTTTTATGATTTTTAGATGATGCCTCTCATGCCCTATAATCGATTTAAGAAAATCTTCTAAAGAAATTTCATATTGTCTTGCTGGTCCTGTGTTATTGAATTGACTTTCAGATAAGGTTTCAATAAAACTCAAGGATGCTTTTCTTACATTATAAAAATCGGTGATTAAAAGTGCTATTTCTAATTCATCAAATCGACTATTCTTTATTAGAAAATCCTGATCGTAACCCCATAATTGAGTTTCCTCATTTCTACTCAATTGAAAGGCCCTAAACATTTTTATTCTCTCATGATCGGCCATATGACCAATGACTTGTTTAATACTCCATTTATTCGGTTCATATCGATGATTGGCCATTTGATGATCTATTGAGCTTAGAAAGTCAAAAGTCGAATTTGTAGAGAAAAGGGATTGTACACTTTCTTCTTTAGCCAAGTCAAAATAATAAGGGAAACCATCTGAAGGGGTGTAATTCATAGCTTTAGCTATTAATTGTATTAAAAAAAACGGGTTTAATCAATATTAATGACCGCCAAATGCAAGATATAAGAAAAGTTGATTATTGTAATAGGAAGGAAGAAAAGAAGTGAGTCATACTGGATTCGAACCAGTGACCTCTGCCCTGTCAAGGCAGCGCTCTAAACCAACTGAGCTAATGACTCTTAAGGGTTTACGCCCCATTGCAAATCTCGATGTATGAGAAAAGTAGAAATTTATGACGCAAACTTATACTAATTTATTCTTTTTTCATAGGAAATCATAAAAAATATCTTTGTCTATAATACTCTTCTCTTTTCCATTCCCATTTTAAATGTATTTTTATATAATTCTGTTATTATTAACTTAAATAGCGCATAACTTTATCAGTCTGAAGTAGTGATATCTCACTTTCGATTGACATAGGGAATGATATTTTACTGGGTTTATTTAGAATAAATGATGAAGTGTATTCAGATGTAAATGTTACAATTATTAATCGCTGTTGATTTGTATTAATCATCTCCGATATATTTAAATTCCATTTGATGAATTTGTTGATCTAAG